>JALZWC010000666.1 GCA_023300255.1 Saprospiraceae bacterium
AAGTTATTTTTTCATCATTCCTAAGGTAGACAATGCACATAAAAATGACGAATAGATCTCGCGGATCTATTCGTCGAAAACGGGTCTCAAAAAAGAAAACTACACCAATTTCAGTAGACAGTTGGCAGATTTTAATATCCGCCTACTGTCTACCTTTTAGACCTATTAAATTAATATGCCTTATATTTTAGTACTGGCATGCCCTATACCCAATACTATCGTCCGATAGCTCCAAGACATTCCAATTTGAATAATATTTTTTAAATGAACAAAGGGTTTAATTTCTGCAGATTCCTCTGGAATAGGTAGGTTAGAAGTAGGTGACTGTTGCTGTTCTAGCAATACATCATCCTCTAATTCTTCTGTGGATACTTTATCTACTTGATCTTCTGATTGTTCAAAAGACTCACTAGGTGAAGTACTTAAAGTCTCACTCTCTGAGATAGAAGTAGTTGGTCCGAAATAATCCAGTAGCATAATGGAAATGAGTGATAAAACCATTGAGGCTACCGCTAAAGGTAAAAAATGTTCCATAGTGATGGGTTTGTGATACTTCTTTACAATCAGTTTTAAAACCACACAGGTTTTAGAATAGAGAAGCGAGAGCAGAGAATAGAGACGTATTTCATTTACAAACAATTAAATTTCGTTGTTTTTTAAACGAAATACGTCTCTGCTCTCTGCTCTATATTCTCTATTCTATTTTTGTATGGTTTCAAGACAATCAGTTAAAAACAAAACTGTAAAGTAGTGTCAATGGTATAAAACGGTTGTTTGAAAACATAGGATGCTCCTTAAGCTATTAAACAATACGCTTTATACTTGTATAGTGTTTCAGACCAATTTTTTCCATTCTGCATTATCCTCAATAAAATGCCTTAAACTGAAATTTTATAATTTATAATATGTTTAAGGCTGATTATTAAGTGTTAATGCAGTGCAAATATATTTAATAATTCTAATTTTCCCATCAAATAGACAACTATTTTGTACCTAAAACAGTCTTATTGTGACATAATAAATTAATGCTATTAAATAATAATTGCTCCCGTGCTTTGAGCAAACGGTTGGTATTTTTAATGTAACGGAAGCCCTTTAATAATTTTTGGAATTGAAACCTGTTTTACTTTTTATTAGGTGACAAAAAAAAGAAATTTAAACTTTGAAAAAATAAACCTATAACAACAAATTGTTTTTCAAAATTTGATATAAAACAATTTCATGAATTGTATTTTATTTCCATTGCTCCTTAATAGTTATTAAAACAGAAAGTCAGAAAATGGAGCTATCGTATTTCTTTTAGAAAAGTTTATTACTTCTATAAATTTACTAACTTTAAAATATCATGTTAACTTCTTTATCTATTTAGAATGCACAGCCTATTTAAATAAGAGGTACAAAACAGAGACTTTGTCCCAACAGCTACGATCAATAATTAATAGGACAAAAAAAACCAAAGACCACATCTTTCTTTAAAAACTATATCATTATGCAGGAAAAACAAACGAAAAATTCAAGAAGAAAATTCCTTAAAAATGCAGCTATCGCAGGGGGTAGTTTTTTCATTGTTCCTAGACATGTTTTAGGTAGAGGTTATATTCCTCCAAGTGATAAAATGAACTTAGCTTCTATTGGAGCAGGAGGAAAGGGTTGGGGGGATATTCGCAATGCGTGGAATGAAGGCAAAGAAAATGTAGTAGCCCTATGTGATATTGATACGAATATGTGCAAAGAGGCTATTGAAAAATTTCCAAAAGCAAAATTCTATAAAGACTTTAGAAAGATGCTAGAGGAGATGAAAGACGAAATTGACGGAGTAACCATATCTGCTCCTGATCATATTCATGGTGTTGCTGCTATGACGGCCATGCAATTAGGGATACATGTTTATGTACAAAAACCCTTAACACATAATATATATGAGGCACGACAACTCACCGAAGGTGCTAGGAAATATAAGATCGTTTCTCAAATGGGAAATCAAGGTGCTTCTAATCCCGGTCAGCACCAAATGACGAAATGGTTTCATGACGATTTAATTGGGACGGTCCATACCGTTCATGTTTGGACCAATCGGCCAGTATGGCCTCAAGGTATTCCTGTACCCACTCAAAAGATGCCGCTGCCAAAACAAATAAGTGCGGCAGATTGGGATTTATTCATCGGCCCTGCCAAACCTGTCGAGTACCACCCACTCTATCATCCTTTTAAATGGAGAGGTTGGTGGAACTTTGGAACGGGCGCATTAGGCGATATGGGTTGTCATTTGATAGACCCACCTTTTAGAGTATTACAATTAGGATATCCAACAGAAGTAGCATGTAGTGTGGGACAAGTATTCACCAAAGATTGGATACCAGAGCATATTCCAGAGGGTTGCCCTCCCTCTTCTACTAGTCAAATTAAATTTGAAGCTACTGACGTAAATCCATCTCCTGTCACCCTTAAATGGTATGACGGTGGTATGCGTCCATTCCATCCAGAACTCATTCCTGTAGAGGATGAGATTGGGGAAGGCGCCAATGGGGTGATGATGGTTGGAGATAAAGGGATAATGACTTGTGGGACCTATGGTCGAAATCCAAAGGTATATAGAAAGGGGGAACCGACACTTACTATGCCAGCCGATTACAATAGCAGCAATCCGTATGTAGATATGCCAGAATATGGTCACCATACACATTGGACAGACGCGTGTAAGGCGGGCTTCGGCAGTATGAAACATAAAGCTTTAACTTCCTCTTTTGACTATTCAGGTCCGATGACAGAAACTGTTTTAATGGGCAATTTAGCCATTCGTAGTTATGCACTCGGTAACCTCAATAAGAAAGGGCGAATGGATTATTATGGTCGAAAGAAGTTATTATGGAATGGTGCAGATATGAAAGTGACTAATTTTGAAGAGGCTAATCAGTTTGTAGGGAGGGAGTATCGGGAAGGTTGGAAATTGATATAATATCCATTAATTGTTAGAATCAGAATTTTCTGAATTTTTGAATTCACAAAATTAGAGTGGTGCCTTATTTTTTGTTTGCTTGTTATTAAAGTCTTTCCTACCCTTTAGGAATAATGGTATTTGTCCCTGCTCGAAAATTCTGTGAATTCTATAATCCTGTAAATTCTGATTCTAACAAGTGGTAGAATCAGAATTTACTGAATTTTTAAATTTACAGAATTAGCGTAGTGCCTTGTTATTTTGTTTGCTTATTTTTAAGATCCTTTCTATTCCTTAGTTGACAATTGTACATGTCCCTGCTCGAAAAATTCTGTAA
>JALZWC010000667.1 GCA_023300255.1 Saprospiraceae bacterium
CTTCTTAGAGGATGAGCTTGCAGAGCAAGTGAACCGCAAAGCGGACGGGCTTGCTGGGCAGGTTAAAATGGCTAATTTATTCTTACTCTTTGCCTTAATCAATTATTGATCTTAATTATGAAAGAGCATTAAACAAAATGAGCGACATTAGTAGTGACTAAAGAATGATTTTAGATCAGACAATTTAGTTTGTGTTCCTTAATCTTTGTACATATCGAGTCGCAGGCAGCGGTACATAATTATTTTTTGGTTTTTCATAAATAGAAAAGACAAACTATACTGTAGCAATTATTAATTTTCTTCTTAATTGAGGCAATAAATAGAAGAGTGTTAAAAGTTTAAGTTTTTATTTGACAGTGCAATATAAATTTCTTAGATTAAGTTTAATAAGCAACCTTAATTTCTAACTAAATACCACATATGGAGCAATCCTTTACACAAAATGACTTAATTAAGTACATCTACAAAGAGACTTCTCTTACAGAAACGCTCGAAATTGGAGCAGCACTAGAAGAAGATTATAACTTGAAAGAGGAATTCAAATCACTAATGGCAGGATATGCAAAACTGCCAAAAGCAACTTTTGCACCTACCTCTATAACTCTTCAAAACATTCTGAAGTACAGTTCTCAAAATCTTGTAGAGTCGCATTGAGCAATATTGCATCAGTGTAACCAAAAGCCCTTAATGGATGTCCATTAAGGGCTTTTTTATTGTGATAACCAGAGCGAGCGAAAAGTCATTATAGTAATATCTAAATGCTTGAAAAAGGTGGTTGCTTACGTGTCGGACACCTCCGAAGGTGTCCGACACGTAGTTCTAGCTATCCTTAAACAAATTGATAAAAGTATTTGATACTATTTAGTGTCTTTTTTACCACGAATTAAATACTAACCTGTCGGGCCACCAGGCGGGATTCATGAATTTCAGAAGCGAGCTATACAAAAAAATTAGTGCATCCTACCTCGCGGCCCGACAGGTTCGTGGTAAAAAAAGTGTCAACTACTTTTTGGTTTCAGATAAACTTGCCACATTCTTATACAACTGCAATACAAATTTACAGCCCTGAAATACATTTTAAACAACATCTATAGTAAATACAGAATAACTCGATCATTTGGACAGATCCTTTTATTCTACCTAAACACGCAACTTTATTAAGAATATTATATTTTAAACAATTTTAAATAAAAACCTACAAAAAGTTTTAAAAACCTTTGTTTATTTAAACAAATAAATTATCTTTACACTATATTACAATCAAAATAGTTATTAAATCTACTAAACAATAGCGAAATGTCAAAAGAAAAGGAAGCTAAACTAAAATCATTACAACTAACAATCGATAGACTAGAGAAGACTTATGGTAAAGGAACAGTTATGCGTTTGGGAGACAAACAAGTTGTCCAAGCAGAAGTAATTCCAACGGGTTCCTTAGGTCTTGATATAGCATTAGGTATACAAGGACTTCCAAAAGGAAGAGTTGTTGAAATATATGGTCCAGAATCTTCTGGTAAAACAACTTTAGCAATACATGCTATTGCAGAATGTCAGAAGAATGGCGGTATTGCAGCATTCGTAGATGCAGAACACGCTTTTGACCGATTTTATGCAGAAGCACTTGGTGTAGATGTAGAAAGTCTATTAATCGCACAACCAGATAATGGGGAACAAGCTTTAGAAATTGCAGAAAATTTAATTCGCTCTGCAGCTGTTGATATACTAGTAATTGATTCTGTTGCGGCATTAGTACCAAGAGCAGAAATTGAAGGAGAAATGGGAGATTCTAAAATGGGTTTACAAGCTCGTTTGATGTCTCAAGCCCTTAGAAAATTGACGGGCACTATCGGTAAAACAGGATGTTGTTGTATCTTCATTAACCAATTAAGAGAAAAGATTGGGGTAATGTTTGGTAATCCAGAAACAACAACAGGTGGTAATGCTTTGAAATTTTATGCATCCGTTCGATTAGACATTCGTAGAAGTGGATCTGCCATTAAAGACAAAGAAGGTAATGTAGTGGCCAACCATGTAAAAGTAAAAGTAAAGAAGAATAAATTAGCTCCTCCTTTTAGAGAAGCAGAATTTGATATTGTTTTTGGTAAAGGTATTTCTAAGGTAGGTGAGATTGTCGATCTTGCCGTAGAATATGACATTATCCAAAAGAGTGGTGCATGGTATGCTTATGCTGATGCCAAAATTGCGCAAGGTAGAGAAGCGGCTAAACGTTTCTTAGAAGATAATCCAGAGGTTGCTTTAGAAATTGAGAAGAAAGTAAAAGACATCGCTTTGGACTTAGGAGAACCAGAAAAAAAGGAAGAATCTGCTAAAGCAGAAGCTAAAACAGAAGATAAAGTTAAAGCAGAAGCAAAAGCAACAAAGCCTGCCAAGGCAGATAAGAAAAAATTATCTACGAATGGTACGCCAAAATAAATAAGACCTCACTTAAATAAATAAAGCCGTTAAGATCAAAAGATTTTAACGGCTTTGTTCGTCAACCTAATTGGTTTGATCACTTCCAGTCATCGGATCAAGCTGCACGTTTCATCCGACTACTAGAGTTAAGGCAAAGTGAAAGAATAAATTAGCCATTTTAAACTGCCCTTTTTCCTTCTAAGAAATCCTAAAAAAGGAACCGTAGCCCAGCTATGCTTAATTTT
>JALZWC010000668.1 GCA_023300255.1 Saprospiraceae bacterium
TATATAATTCTTTGATTAGTAGCATTTTAAACCTACCAAATAAACCTGCCCGTTCCATTCAGGCGGGTTTGGTGGTTACGAAAAACGCATTAACGGTCAACCTGTTCCAGTGGTCGGATCAAGCTGCACGTCTCATCCGACTACTGGAAGTGATCGGATGAATTAATTGCCCCCCCAAAAAAAAATTGTCTTGCACTTAAATAATTTTAAACAACTTCTATATTGAGATGAGGGTAAGAATCGAAAAAAAGCATCTATTCACGGAGCGCCATTTATTAAACAACTTCTCTAAAATAATTTGTTATGAAGCATTCTTCCTTTATTATATTATGTTTTTTTGTTTTTAGCTGTACTGCTCCACAAAAAGCATTGGATGGTATATTTACACCCAATTGTAAGCAATTTGCAATAGGGTCCGTTTGTTTTCAAAATACGAATAGTGAAATGGTCAAGGTGGAATTAGAGGATCATAAAATGGAAGTTTTACCATTTACTACTCTATGTATTGATTTATATGAAGGCTCCTATGATTATAAAGTAAAAGGGAGTGGCGAAAAGTGGAAGGAAGATGTACGTATTGTTCGTTGTAGAGAAAAGAAGATTGAATTGCGAGAGGAGGTGATTTAGTTCAACATACATTAACCAATAAGTTCACACAGTCGATGGTATAAAGTATGAGGTATAAAGTATGAGGTATAAAGTATGAGGTATAAAGTATGAGGTATAAAGTATGAGGTATGAAGTGCATAACATACATACTTTATACTTTATACTTACTACTTTATACTTACTACTTTATACTTACTACTTTATACTTACTTGGCAATAGTGAAAAAAAAAGTAGATCCATGACCCTCTTCACTCTCGACCCACATTTTACCGCCCAGCATAGAAATGATTTTTTGACAATTGGACAAACCCAAACCCGACCCTTCATACTGTTCTCTATTTTGTAGTCTTTTGTACATTTCAAAAATAGTTTGATGGTACTCTTTCTGAATTCCAACTCCATTGTCTTTTACGGAAAATTGATAAAATGTATTTGTATCCTTATAGTCAATTTTAATTTTTGGCTGTTGACTTTGATTATATTTGATACCGTTTTCTATTAAGTTTTTAAATAAAGAAAATATTCTTGCAGGATTAGCTGGTATTGTAGGTAAAGTAGTAAGAATTTCTATTGTTGCTTGTTTTTTTCTTAAAGTAGTGGTTATTACTGTTTCGATGTTTTCAATTATTTCATTCAAGTCGACCAATTCATGCTTGACCTTTTTATTAGAAAGTTGAGTGAATTCTAAAGTATCACTAATTAAATTATCCATATGATTACTACTTTTAGTTATAATATCCATATAAATAAAAGCATTAGGGAAATTGATTTCGTCAATTTCATTTTGTAGCAATCTTATAAAATTAGTAATGTTTCCTAAAGGTTCTCTTAAATCATGAGAGGCCACGTGAGCAAATCTCGATAATTCTTCGTTAGATTGAACCAATTCTTGGTTTGTTTCCAATAGTTCTGTTGTTCTTTCTTTTACTTTTTCTTCTAATACTAAATTATTTTTTGTTTTCTCTTTATAGGCCTTATACCCTACAAAACCCAGCAGAGAAACTAATCCAGCTACCAAACATAAAAAGAAATTGAGTACTTTTTGATTTTGGATAATTGCGGCTTGTTTTTGTTGTGCTGCTTTTAACAAAAGATTTTCTTTTTCCTTTTTTTCTAATTGATACTTTTTTTCTAATTCGAGGGCTGCATTTAATCTATTTTGATTATTCAAAGAATCTTTGTTTTCGTGAAAAGCTACATTCAATTGATATGCTTTTTCAAATTCATACTTTCGAGCATGCGCTTTTGCCATCAATTCTTGTAATTCTATAATAGGATCCAATTGATTGATTTTTCCTCTTATTTTTGCCGCTTCTTGCCCTAAGGCAATTACTTTATTAGGCTGATTTGTTTTTAAATAAATGTCCATCAAAATGCGAATGGCATCTATAAGCCCTTCGTTGTCTCCAGCTTCGAGCATTAATTGCATACTCTCTTCCCCGTTTATAATTGCCAACTTTTCCTTTCCAGCTGCCATGTAAACTTTCGCTAATGCGGATTTAATAAAAGCCATTGACCGTTTTCCACCTACTTTTTCTGAAAACTTAAGGGCTTCATCAAAATAGAAAGTTGCTTTTTCTAAATTATTTTCGTTGAAATAGCTTTCTGCAATTTGCCTATTATTCCATGATAAAGTACTATAATTTTTTATACGTCGAGCAACTTGTGCGGATTGCTCATAATAAGATCTCGCTTTCGAAAAATCATTATTTGATGCAAAAATATCTCCTAGATTAGTTGCAAGAATGCTCAATCCCCAATCATCATTTTCTTTTTCCGCTAACTTCAATCCTTTTAAATAGGTCTCTGTCGAGGCTTTTATTTTTCCTTCTTTTCCTTGATTGATCGCTAATACATTATAAGCACGAATGAGTATATCGTTGGCTTGGATACTACTTGCTAATAAGATGGCTTGTTTATTCTGTTCCCTAGATAGCTTTTGGTTACCTTGAGCACTACTAGACACAGACAAATAATAGTAAGCAGTAGCTTTTCCTTTAATATAATCCAGTTGATTGGCTAAGGCTAAGGCTTGTTCAGCATACTCTGCGGAAAGTACAAAATCATTTTTGCGATAAAGCAGGCTCAATTTATTTAAAGTATTAACTCTTTCTATTGATTCAGGAAGATTTTGAAGTTCTTGCTGGAGGGAATCAATTTGAGCAGTAACTAATAAAGGGTAGCTTGCGAAAAGGAATATCCAAAGAAGTTGTTGAATTACTTTCTTAGTAGAATATATATAGACGGAGTGTATTAGAGTATTTTTTTGGGAATACTGATTCACAGTTATGTTAGTTTTTAGTTATGTACTGACTCGAACATAAATTTTCAAACGCTATAAAGACTCTATCTAACATCTCTCTTACAAAAACTGCTCCTTTTTTCAATCTTTTTTATTAAAGAGATGTACCATTCTAAACGAAATTTAGACAAGGCCAAAATTCAATTAATTCGAAAAATACTATTTTTTTGACTTGTAAGTAGTCGGCCAAAAATAACCTAACATTAAAATGGCTTCTTTTTCCGCTATTTGTTTTAAAAAAAATCTTACGTAGCTAGGCTATGTGCGACTTTTTTAAAACCAACTAGCAAAAAAATAAGCTCATTTAAATTGTCATCTTATTTATGTCCGACTAC
>JALZWC010000669.1 GCA_023300255.1 Saprospiraceae bacterium
TTTCGTTTACAAACAACGAAATTTGGTCATTTTTTAAGCGAAATTTATCTCTATTCTCTGCTCTCTATTCTCTATTCTTTTCTTATGTATAGTAGTATGGCGTAAGCTAAGTGAAACGATCTGATATCTGACTTCTAATTATACTGGCTTTGCCAGTTATTTACTATTCAGAAAAGCTCCTACACGCTTGATGGCGGCTTCAAATGTATCTACTTCACTACACAGAGAAGCTCGTATATATCCATTCCCTTGGGAGCCAAAAATGCCACCAGGTGTTATAAATACTCTAGTGTTATAAAGTATTTCATCGGATAACTGAAACCCATCTTTGTAAGTGTTAGGTATTTTTGCCCAAACAAACATACCTGTTTGATCGACATTATATTCACACTTTAATAGATCTAATAATTCAAATACTTTTTCTTGACGCATTTTGTAAAAAGCATTCATGCCTTCATACCAAGAAGCATCCATGTCTAATGCTTTCACTGCAGCTAGTTGTAAAGGGCGATACATTCCTGAATCCATGTTACTTTTGAAGCGCAATATATTCTGAATGTATTGACTACTTCCTCCTAGCATGCCGATTCTCCAACCAGCCATATTATGTGCTTTGCTTAAAGAATTTAATTCTAAGGCCACATCCATTGCTCCTTCTGCACTAAAAATACTTAGTTGTTGATCATTTAATATAAAGCTATATGGATTGTCATTACAAACTAAAATCTGGTGCTTTTTAGCAAAGTCAACTAAGTCTTGAAAGAAAGCTTTTGTTGCTTTCGCTCCCGTAGGCATATGGGGATAATTAACCCACATAATTTTTACTTTACTCAAGTCTTGCTGTCCTAAAGCATCCAAATCAGGTAACCATCCATTTTTCTCGGACAAATCATATTCTCTAACACTAGCTCCAGTCAAATTAGCAACGGCTCTATAAGCAGGGTATCCTGGATTAGGAATTAATACTTCATCGCCTGGCTCTAGATAAGTCATAGATATATGCATGATCCCTTCCTTAGAACCGATCAATGGCAGTATCTCCGAATCAGCTTTAAGACTTACATCAAAATACTTTTTATACCAATTGGCAAAAGCTGTTCTTAATGCGGGTATTCCAACATAGCTTTGATAGCCATTTACATGTTTCTGTTGACTTTCGACGATTAATGTATCAATGACTTCTTTAGGAGGAGACATATCTGGATTCCCAATGCCCAAATTAATGACAGGCTCGCCCTCTTCATTCATTTTGGCAATCTCTTTTAATTTAGTAGAGAAGTAATATTCTTTAACTTCTCCTAATCGAGAGGCTGTTTTTATGACTGGTTGATTTGCTACTAGCATAGTAATTTATTTAGAAGTCAGAGGTCAGATCGCTGCGCTGTCAGACCGCTACGCTGTCAGATGCGAGTGCGGCGTCAACATCATAAGTCTGACTTCTGACAGTTCCGTTAGCGTAAGCTAACTAGAACGATCTGACATCTGACTTCTTTTTAGAGGCTTCTTTTTTAAAGACTTTTTTTAATGGCACCGATCCATCCTAGGTGCATTCCTTCATGGACATTATTAAAGGTAACGGCATCTTCAATAGACGTTAAAGTAAAACCGTAACTGGTTGGATAAGGCTTAAATTCTTTAAAGATGTCCATGTCTAAATCTTTTTCTATCCAATCGATAGAGTCAGATAGCCAAGTAACTGTTTGTGCTACATGTTCTGCTGAGACTGATTCGGCAGGCTCTGAACCTTTTTTATAAGCAGTTACAATTTCATTAGGTAGTCTCATTTTATTACCGGACAGCTTATAGCAGAGTAATTGTTGCGTTACCACCACATGGGTCATATTCCAAATAATATTATTATTGAATCCTTTTGGAATGGTATTCAATGCTTCTAAAGAAAGACCGTCTATCGCTTTTAGAATATTTTTTCTAGTAGCTTTTAATATGTTTAATTGTGTTGTCATATTATTGAATTTAGAACAGAGAGTAGAGAGGAGAGAATAGAGACGTATTACTTTAGGCAAACGACGGAATTTCGTTTATTTTTAAACGAAAAGAAGTCTCTATTCTCTGCTCTCTATTCTCTACTCTTATTTACTTACCAACGTTTTGCTGGTGTCCAAAGATTAGATTTAATTCGTTTGCTAGAAATATTTTTAATGATCTGAACGATTCGTTTATTCTCTGCTTTTATACCAGTAACCTCAACACTAGTTTGTTGGATATTGGATTCATTCATAATACCAGCAAAATTCACTTTCCAGTCAGCACCTTCTTTATTGAATTTTAAAAACTCCTTAGTTAGTTCTCCTTTGCGTTTCATTCGTGCAGCAGCTTTTGAGAAATCTGCATCCATTACTATTTTAGCAATGCTATATAATTCAACAGAATCTAAAGCATTGATCTTATGCTCTGCTGCGAATGCAAAAACTTGTCTACCGTCTAATGCCTTCAATTCTTTTTTAGAATATTCTTGTCGTAATGCTAAAGCAATTAATTTACTTTTAAAATTGACAGCTTGTAATTTAGATCGTTCTTCATTCATGGCGAGGTCGACTAATCGCTCGTAGTATTGTGCCGTTTTTTGATCTAGCATATAAGAGGCATTCTCATATTGTTTGTCTGCAATCGCTTTTTGATAGTTTGCAAAAATACCAGATACTTCTATTGTTGGATCTACATTGTTACAGGCAATTTGTATGATTAAAAGTCCTAAGCATAAAAATTTAAAAAAAGATGACGTTGTCAATGTGTTTAAATATTATTGGCATGTTTATAAACAGCCGGGATTATTAAAATAAAGGTGATTCTATCCTGTTCGGAGATAGGCATCTGTTGTTAGCCATAACTCTTCTATTCGATACATGTGGAAGTGATCATGCATCATTACATGCCGTAGCCAAAGTAGTGGATTGATACTCCTATATTCTGGATGACTACCTTCATTTGTCCAGTCTTCTGAAGTATATGATTGTAAAAATTCAATCAATACTTTTCTATTTTGCCTAAAGTCTGCTAATTGTTCCTGTAAGTCCATTTTGGCTAAATTATCATCAGGAACTGTAGTACCAGGCAAATAAGGCGCAAAAGTCGGTTTTTTTTCGCTTTTAAACCGTTTAAAGCGTCCAATAATCATTCGTTGTGCTTCCGCTAAATGACAAGCATGTTCATGAATACTCCATTTGCCTGTTATTCTTCGTACAGAGAGCATTGATTTAGGCACTTCTGCAATCAATTCTTCTAATAAATTGGGAGCAACTGCGAGTATATTTAGTTTTTGAGTAATATCCATTTTAGTAAGAGTTAATTGATATTAGGTTCGCATAAAACTGGAAAATTTACAGAATTAGCGATAAAGCAGAATTTATGAGCTTCCTGATGTAATGTAGTTGCTAATTCGATTTTATCTTTTTCGACAATTGTAATCATTGGATGTAACGTAACCTTTTCAAATTGTCCACTTCCATTTGCTGCTTCTGTCATAGTCCCTTCTGTTTTATCTTCATAACTAATGACGGTAATATGATTGATCGTACATAAATGTAAATACCACAACATATGACAACTGGCTATTGTAGAAACAAATAAATCTTCTGGATTATATCTATTAGAGTCTCCTCTAAAAGACGGATCCGAGGAACCTGGTATCATTGGTTTTCCAATAGCTATTATTTCATGATTCCGACTATAACTTTTATAGTCTTTTGTTCCAGCACCAAGATTACCTGTCCATTTTGTTGTGATTGTATATTGGTGTTTTTTTGACATTACTTGGATTGTTATTTTGTGGTATGATTACTCATCTATTTCTTTTTGAATAGCATTAATAATAGTCAAACGGCCCATTGAAAAAGTGGATGACTGTTGATGTAAATAGTTATAAGTCCACAATGCTTTTTCTAAATACTGTTTTTTCAACATGCCCTCCCGCCCACAGGATTTTCCCATTTCAAATAATAGATTGCCTAATAATTCTAGTGGTTCCTCCTGATTGTTTAAACGATCTTTCAGCGCTTGTTCATATGTTTCTTGGTCTAGATTTAGCCATTTTTTTAGATCAATATTTAATTCAGTACTCAACTCCTTTTCCACTTCCTCCAGCACTTTAAACACCTCTTCATTATTATCTAGTCCTAGTATTCTTGCAATTCCTTTGCCGAATACTTTTCCGAGTTGATCTATTTGGTCTTTAATTAAATCTCTTTGTTGCATATTGACTTTTTTAGAACAGAGAGTAGAGAATAGAGAGCAGAGACTGATTTCGTTTAAATAACAATCAAATTTGGTCATTTTAAACGAAATACATCTCTATTCTCTATTCTCTGCTCTTTTTAAACAGTTGTCCACTCATAATGATTATATTCTTCATCCAATTCAAATCCTGCTCTAGGATATAATTGATTACCAATGACATTATCTTGGCCTGTTTCTAAACAGAGTGAGCAAGCATTAGTTTGTCTACAGAGCTCTTTTGCGGCGTCAATCAAATGGATAGAAATGCCTTTCCCTCTAGAAGAAGGTTGTACAAATAAATCATTAAGTAACCATAACCGTTTCATTCGAGTAGAAGAAAAAAGCGGAAAGAGTTGTGTGAACCCCACCATTTTATCTCCCTCATAAGCTCCATATATTACAGATTCTTCTTTTTGGATTCGCTCTTTTAAAAAATCTTTAGCACTCGGTATATCCGATGTCTTTTCATAAAACACTCGATAGGCATTAAATAAAATTGCTGCATCGTCTAATTCTGTTAAACCTACTTTTTTTATTTCAATCATTATTTTAATTATCTAAGCCAATAACAATATTCCAGTTTTTAATTTGCCACGTCTTTACCAATCCATTAATAACATAAGGATCTGTTTTGGCAAACTTTTCAATAACAGACTTATCAGCCGCTTTAAATAATAAACCAGCTTCTGCTGCTGGATCAAAAGCTCCACCCAAAATAAATTCCCCACGTGCTTGGGCAGCTTTAATATGCTCAAAATGCTGCGCTCGAAATGCTTGTCTTGCTGTGATATAATTATCTACAAGTTCGTAAATTAATAAGTAGTACATAGGTTTTTTTTAGACCGCTGCGCTGTCAGATCGCTGCGCTGTCAGAATAGAGACCGCTTCGCTGTCAGACTGCAAATATGACTTGGGAAATTCGTAGTCAACATCATGCGTCTGACTACTGACAGTTCCGTTAGCGCAAGCTAAGGAATGTGTATGAAATAACTTCGTAATTTATGCTGCTTCTTTTGCTCTTATTTTTCACTTTAATTCAGTCAAAGTATCAACAATTATCCTTCA
>JALZWC010000670.1 GCA_023300255.1 Saprospiraceae bacterium
TCAACTTGGCTTGCCCTTTTCCAGTCTTAGAAAGCCAAAAAAAGAGTCCATAGCCCTGCTATGCACTAGTTTTTTGGCTTCCTAAGACAGAAAAATGACTAACCCAACTTGTAACATTTATTATCTCCTCATTCCTAAGCATTAAAGCAAACATTTTTAATTACTGTAATACTCAATGAAATTTGATCAATACCGTATTTCACCAGATTTAAAAGAGAGTATTGCTAAACTAGGATTTAAACGTCCAACGGATATTCAGTTTAAAGCAATACCGCATATCCTGAAAGGAGAAGATGTATTAGCAATTGCACAGACAGGTACTGGTAAAACGGCTGCATTTGCGATTCCTGTGCTTAATCTATTGCACGAACGAAAACTGAGTCAACGTCGGCCAGATGGTATTAAATGTTTAGTATTAGCACCTACTAGAGAATTAGCCATTCAGATTACGGATGTTTTTCTAGAATTAGGGCGGCATCTGAAAGTGAAATCCTTTTGTATTTTTGGAGGTGTAGAGCAGGAAAGCCAAATTCAAAAGCTGAATAAAGGATTGGATTTACTAGTCGCTACTCCTGGTAGAATGTTTGACTTAATTAGCCAAGGACATTTAAATTTAAGTAGAGTAGAAATCTTAATATTGGATGAGGCAGATCACATGCTTGATTTAGGCTTTCTAAGAGATATTGAAGATGTTTTGAGGCATTTACCTAAACGTAGGCAAACACTATTTTTCTCTGCAACGATAGATGAAAAAATTAAGAAACTAGCTTATAGAATTGTCAATAAAGCGATTCGTATTCAAATCTCCCCTAAAGATCCAGTTACCAAGAAAGTACAGCATAGTGTCGTATATATTGAGATGGACGATAAGCGTTTCTTCTTAGAACGTTTAGTAAACCAACATGAGGAGGAAAAGATATTAGTTTTTGTAAGAACAAAAGTTCGTGCAGAGAGAGTAGTCAAAGCGATGGCACGAGTAGGAATCGAAGCTTTGTCTATACATGGTGATAAGGAGCAATCGGATCGACTACAGGTCATGAAAGAATTCCGGTCAGGAAAAACAAAATTATTAATTGCTACGGATGTCAGTTCGCGAGGAATTGATATTCCTGATGTTTCTTATGTCATCAATTATGATATGCCAGAGCAGGTTGAAAATTATGTACACCGTATTGGTCGGACTGGTAGAGGGGCCCAATCGGGATATGCTATTTCTTTTTGTAGTCCGAGTGAAAAAATTATTCTTGAAGAAATTGAGACCTATTTAGGAAAACCAATTACGGTTATTGAAATGGGAAAAGAAGATTATAAAGACACTATTAATTTCTCAGAAGACCATCGCCCTGATTGGAAGGCCTTGAATAAGGAGATGGCGGCATTTGAGCAATCGCAAAAAAAGAAACGTAAGAAAAAGAAGTAGGTGTGAGGAGTCAGGGGTCAGGTGTCAGGGAGCACTAGTGTTTCCTTACGCCTCGTTCCCGATCCCTGGCTCCACACATCTCACTCCTAAAAAAAACTAATTTGCAATTATTTGATAAAATCAAAAAGCAGGTAGAGAAAATAGCTAGTTTAAGACAAGTGCTTAAACGAATAAGACCTACTATTGATTTTGATACGGCAAATCTTCCTTTAGCACCGGATTATAAAGATCTTTCCAACTGGGCTGCTCATCCAAAATTTATTACGAAGGTTGCTTATACACCAGAAAGTATTAAGCCTACTACTGCTTGGAAAGATGGACAAGTAGATTGCTTTTATGTCTATCCGACTTTAAACTTTAGTAGCCAATACTGGAATGCCCCTCTGGATCATAAAGGAATTAATGAGTTAGTCGATGAATTAATATTGCCTGGTCAGGTATCTGTTTTTAATGCTTGTTGTCGAATATTCGTTCCTCGATATCGCCAAGCAACTTTCTATTCTTTCTTGAGAACTGGTAAGAATGGGAGAGCAGCACTAGAGGTGGCAGGATCAGATGTAGTCGCTGCATTTGATTATTATATGGCGAATTTTAATAATGGACGACCATTTTTTTTAGCAGGACATAGCCAAGGCTCCTTACATGTAATGCGCTTATTAGAAGAGCGGATAGAAGGTACTCCTTTGGTCAAACAATTAGTTGCGGCTTATCCAATAGGGTTTTATTTTCCTATGGATAAATTTAAACGAACATTAAAAACTATTTTCCCTGCGCATACTCCAAAGGCTATTAATTGCGTAGTGGCTTGGGATACATATTTGAATACTGGAGGACCAGTCCGAATATTGGATCGGGCAGAAATTAGATATAACCAGAATGGAAAAGTAAGATGGGAGAAAAGAAAAAAGAAAGAGGTCTTAGGGGTGAATCCCTTAAATTGGAAAACTACTAAAGAGCTAATTTCTGAAGAACACCATTTAGGAGGCGTATTTCTATTTTTGGAGAGTTCTAAAAAGATGGGCTTAGAGGGAATGATTGGAGAAGAACCTATCGGGCTTTCCTGTGTAAGTTTATCTAAACCTCACAAGCTACAGGTCAACGCTCAAATTGGTAAAAAAGGATTTCTTTATGTAAGCAAACCGAAGTATAGAGCTTTCAGAAGATTGATGCTTCCAGGTGGTTATTTACATGTATTTGATATTGCTCTATTTTATATTAATCTCCGAGTGAACATTGTGGAACGTTGGAACGCTTATCAGGAATTATACCCTCCCCCTAACTAAAAAAATGAGACAAGTTTAAATTCAAGTATCAAGATCAAGTATCAAATTCCACCCTAGGGCTGGCTTGCGTCTAGGTCAACATAATGGATTGAACCTGCCTTCCAAGGAACGCTATGGTATATACATAAGGCAAAAAGTGAGAATAAATTAGTCGTTTTAAGGGCTACCTGTCTAACATTGTTCCTTATACTTAAGAAGTTACGGAGCTATTGTATGGGCAATCCCTTGTGGTTGCCCTACTTAGCAGGGGCAACCACAAGGGATTGCCCATACTACAAACTAAACTCAAGGAACAATCTTAGGCGGGTAGCCGTTTTAAGCTAGTCATTTTTTACTCTAAGATGAAGGAGTGTAAGCTTCTGAACCGCAAAGCGGATGGGCGGCTGAAAAACTAAGCATAGCTGGGCTACGGTTCTTTTTTCAGGAC
>JALZWC010000671.1 GCA_023300255.1 Saprospiraceae bacterium
GGGCAAAAGAATCAGCCAAGAGTCTGAAGTTATTTTTTTCATCATTCCTTAGGAAAAAGATATATAACCATTCAGCACACCTACTACCTAAACTCCCCAATCCTCTCTTCACGAAGAAAGGGAACTACCTTCAATTGAAAATTTTATTTCGAAGACGGCTATCTCCCCTTTAATATTAGCGATTGCTTTTGCCCAGAAGCAGAAAGTATACTGACAATATTAGGGTGGATTCATACAAATGCTCAACAGTTTTAAAGATATTTTTATAAAATGTAAATAATGCCTAAAACAAAAACTGTTCGTTTTTTCAAAATACTTCTGATAGGAGTTGTACTAGTAGTATTTGGTATCGTAGGCACCGTATACTTTTTACTAACTTCAGATAATGAATATGTTCCTGCTTTAATATGCCAAATTGCTAAAGAAGAATTAGATGTTGAAATGGCTTTTTCTCATTTAACGACAGATAGGACTAGTAACTTCCCTTATTTGACACTTGAAATTGAAGATGTATATATTCAAGGCTCTCTTTATGCTACCGATAATCAGGAGTTAATGCGAGTTAATAAATTAAGTCTATTGTTTCCACCTTGGGATTTAGTAAAGGGCAAATACTACATCCAAAAAGTAGTGGTAGATTCTGCAAAGATCTATTTCCATAAAGATTCTTTAGGAAATAGTAATACTTCATTTTTAAAAAAATTGACTACCTCTAAAAAAAATAAACAGGCTATTGAGCCTGATAAGAAAGCTTCAAAAAGCAAAATAGTGATGAATAAAATCACTTTCAATCATGTCTATTTTGATATTGAAAATGAGGTAAAAGATCAAGATTTTGAGGTAGAATTTTTAGAAGCGAGCCTTAACATGAGTCAACAAAAAGACCAGCCTCGCATTAAATTATCCGCGCGATGTCATTTTGATGGTTTGTATTTCAAAAAATCAAATGGTGGTTTTTTAATAGACAAGAATGCCCAGTTGGAGTTGAAAGTAAGCATGAAGGAAGAACAAATTGTATTCGACAACTCTTCGATCAATGTAGAAGGCGATGAATTAAAACTAGATGGTTCTTTCACCAAAGCGGACACCAATCATTTACAACTCAATATACAAACTGACGATATTTTATTAGCCAACGTGCGTGGTTTATTATCCAGTAACATTCAAAAAGCATTAAACCAATTTGAAATTGATCAGCCATTAAAAGCTGATTTTAAAATGGATGGCTTATTGATTCCCGATCATCCTGCTGCCATACATATTGATTTTGAGACCCATGATGCAAAGATCAATTTTAAAGATATTTTCATGAGTCAAGTCCAACTGAAAGGTAACTTTTCTAATGATTGTTTTGTTACGGATCGTATTGGCCCTGGTACTGGTTGCCTCAAAATTCACCAATTAGAAGGAAATTTTTTGGATAAATTTCCAACTAAATTATCAGGTAGCTTGAATGATTTAAAACAGTTAAATAATACGATAGCACAAGGACAAATAGAAGTTCCAGTTACTGCTTTAAAAGATTTTTTAGGCGAACAAGCGGCTATAGAATTTACAAAAGGCAGAGCGAATATAGACTTTAACTACAAAGGAAATCCTAAAACTCTAGCACAAAAAAACTTTGCAAATCAAAAACGAATGGATATGAACATCCAATTGGAAAGCCTCGATCTACAATTGAATGAATCCTTACCTATACAAATCCAAAATGGGCAAATTAAAGTTAGTCAACATGCTGTCGAATTAAAGAATATTAACTTACAATTACCAGGTGTCAATGGACAAGTAGATGCTCAAATTAGCGACCTTTTTCCTTATTTAGCAAATCAAAGAAAACAATTTAAAACAAATCTATCGCTAGACTTAGAAAAAGTGCATGTAACGCCATTGCTAGCTGCGCTCAATAAAATCAATGACAATGATCCGCCCGTTACCCAACAAGCTAAAGATACCTTAATCGGTCATCAATTAGCGACTGTAATTCAGCAAGTAACAGACATTACCAATGCGAATATCCAACTAGCGATTCAAGATTTCAAAACTGATAAAATAAATGGTCAAGACATTAGTTTAAATCTTCAAATTAAAAATAATTGTGCAGAAGATTCATTAGCGGAAAATCTATTAAATGAATCCATTACTTGTTTAGAGGTAAAAGATTTAAAGGCCAATTTCTTAGAGGGTATTCATGCAGAAGGTGACTTAAAGATAGATAATATGGCTGACCCTAGATTACAACTAGCAATAGTATTGACCGCCCCTGCTACCCAACTAATAAGCATTTTGGATAATCCAAAAGTATCTGCCACAGCAGGACTAATAGAATTAAATGCATTTACAGATGTTTACTTGAATGATTATCAGCAAGTTAATAAATTGTTAGAGCGTATTATATTTAGCAGTACTATTCAAACTCATAATGTAAATGCTACATATGATCAGCTGACTATAGAAGACTTCACATCGAAAATTCATTTAAACCAAGATACCTTACTAATTGACACAATGGTATTTAAGCAAGCAGCTATTAATCCTCAAATAAGTGGACAAATCACTAATTTTTTGCCGCTTGTGTTTGGGAAAGAACATACTGCTAAAATAGATTTAAACATGATACTTCCTAGTTTAAATATAGAAAAAATAGCAGCAACAAATGCATCAGAAAAAATAACAACAAACAAAGAACCTTTTTCGCCTAGTTCACTTCTAGCTCAATTAGATAGCTTATACCATATAGTCGATGGAAAAATTAATATTCATATTGAAGATCTCCAACACCTCGATTATCCGACTGAAAACATTTCATTTACACTTAATATCGAAAAGTCCTGTGATGCAAAAAATAAAGAAATTCATTGTCTAGCAATAGAACAGTTCCATGCAGATATTTTTGGGGATATTCCTGTGGATGGGCAAATTCGAATTGTAGATTTAAACGCCCCTACCCTATCTGTAGCACTACACGCTGATATGCCTATGCATGACTTAAATCGAGTGCTATATAATGATAATTTTATTGCCAAAGATGGCGTAGTTGAATTAACTATAGATTATAAAATTCCTGTTGATGAAGATCTGACGATGAAGCACTTATTGCTAGATAGTCAATTGGATGGGTATATTAAATTAGAAGATGTAAGTTTAGATTATCCTGCGCAAGACTTACAATTAGAAGCCATAAATGGTTCTATTAGATTCAATGAAAAAAGTTTAGATATAGATACCTTAACTTTAAAAGTAAATGATAATTGGGTATATGCCAATGGTCACACGCCTGATTTTCTACCGTTTTTTTTCAACGAAGATAAAAAATTTCATTTACAAATTGCTGCTAATTCTCCTTATTTCAATTTATCTACTTTTAGTACGCCAGGCGCCCGAAAAGAAAAAAAGGAAGCTACTTTAGAAGCTAAAATTAACGCAGTTGACGAATTACTAGCGGAGGGGAAAATAGTTTTTTCAACAAATATTAAAAAGTTAGAATATAAAAATTTTATCGCCACCAATTTAATTGGGAATATTCATTTAAGACATGATCACATTACCCTCGATCAATTAAAAATGGATGTGGCTTCAGGTGAATTTGGCGTACATGGAAAGATTACAGATATTGCTCAGCACCAACCTTATTTGGCTGTTGATACTTATTTTAAAGGTACAGACATCCACGAAATATTTAAAGGTTTTCAAAATTTTGGACAGAAAGACATGACGCATACCAATATCAAAGGGACGCTATTCGCTACCGCTATTTTCAAGGCAGCATTAAATGATCACTATGAAGTAAAACCCACTAGTATAGATGGAGATATGCGTATCAAAGTAAGTGATGGAGAATTAATTGATTTTCCTCCACTCAAAAACATGACTAGTTTCCTTTTTAAAAAACGGCATCTAGATGACATTTATTTTGATACCCTTAAAACGCACTTAGTTTTTAATGGATTGGATATGACTATCAATCATTTCGATATTCATTCAAGTGCAGCCACGCTTAGTATTGATGGACTATACTCTTTTAGTGACAAGGATAAATCTCATATTTTTTTTGAAGTCCCTTTAAGTAATTTATTTAAGCCACATATTGAATCATCTAAGATTAAAGAACATCGTTCTAAACGTTCTGGCCTACCCATTTTGGTAGAAGCAAAAGAAAAAAATAAGAAATTCAATTTTAAATTAAGGCTACATAAACGAAAGCATGAACATTAAGTGAAGTAGCATAAATATACCTTTATTTTTACATCATTACTAAGTACACTGTAACAGAAATTTATTTCCATTTTGTCGGTGCCTTTTGAGGCAACTCTTCGTTGCTCATTCCTCAAGTAGCTAAGGCTATTATCGGTCTTCACGCCTTGTCTTACGAAAAAATAGTCTCCTTTTAATAGGCATTTAATTCTGGGTTGTACCACTAGTTGAAGTTTATAGCTAAAAAAAGCGACAAGGCTAAAAAACAAGTTGCTAAATTTTATGAAGTAAGATTCTCTCTAAAAACTATGTGGCCTATGTACCTATGTGGTAAAAATGTCAATATCTTATTGTGTTCTTTAGATTTGATATATATGTTCCCCCAATTCTTTACACACTCACATCAATTAAAAGGAGATCTCAGTAAATTTGTTGAGCCTACCAAAATTCCAGAAGTACTCTATTTTTTCGCTTTTTCCAGTATAGGTTGAGTCCTTTATAATGCTGTTCCAAATAATACTTGGCTAGTTCCATTAGGGATTTTAACAATTTTTTTGGGCGCATTCATGATGGCAACATTTAGGAGAGGGCCTAAACAAAATCTCCCTTTAGATCTGACAGGGAGAATTGTTTTTACCTGTGGATTTTTAGTAAATCTCTATAATTTAGCTAGAGCAGCATCAATAATCTAAGTAGTCTATTTAGAAACAGAAGAAATAGTTTTGTATTACTCACGGAATGAGGAGATAATAAAAATTTTAGCTTTATTTTTGGATGGTAAATAAGTGGGTCAAATTAATTGAATCAGAAAAAACCAATTCGCTCTTAGGAATGAAAGAACCCCTTTTCTTTATCTTTATTTTATGTACTTAGATTTCTACTTTTAGGGACCAGGAATTAAATAAGGAACGTGTGCAAAATAACTTCGTAATTTAGGCTGCTTCTTTTGTCCTTATTTTTTACTTTGTAAACAGTCTCTATATCAACATAGCTCCTAT
>JALZWC010000672.1 GCA_023300255.1 Saprospiraceae bacterium
TCAGTCAAAGTATCAACAATTATCCTTCATTAAAGCAAAAACTAAGAACAAAATAAGCTACCCTAAATTACGAACTTATTCCATACACATTCCTAAGTGGGTCGAATTAATTAAACGGAATAAATTTGAAAGTCAACCAATTAGATAAACTTGTCCAAAATTTCGACAAGTTTATCTAGTTGATTGACATTGCCACGAAGACACAAATCGAGTTATACTTGATATTCTTCGTATCTTAGAGGTAAGAAGTGTCAACTACTTTTGTGGTTTGGATAAACTTGCCAAAATTTCATTGCTTTATAGACGAACTACCTCGCGTCTCTACGCTCTATTCTATTTTGTATAGTTTCAAATGTTTATATTAGCCATTATGATAGATTTATCTCCTACTGAACATCAAATTCACTCTGTTACGAACTTTCAAGAACTTGTTTCCACGCCTTTTCATGAAGAAATTAATGCGATTTGCTGGACTCGTAAACTAATAGGTGATTTTTCTGAAATTGTTGAAAAAGTAGAACTAAACGAAAATATAGTAACTCTTGATCAAGAGGAGCTTCGGGAACTTCAATTGAGTGAACAGGGGCAACTAGCCCGTGAAATCCTTTTAAATGACTTGAAGTTATTGGAAGCTCATGGTGCATCTCCAATCCTTAATCTGATTAAATGCTATGAGAGAGATGATATCTACCCCTTTTTTCCAACCGATGTATATTCTTTTCATGTAGATCGCTCTCCTATACCAACCGATACCTTATTATGCACTTACTATGGCGCGTCGAGTGAAATATTGCCAAATTCACAAGCCGAACAAAAAGTGCTTATTCCTGAAATACGGGAGGAGCTTAAAAAATTATATGGTGGAGCAGAGGAAGGTTTTGAAACCTTTTTAAGGGAACATTTCTTTGATCTACACTATCAAGCTAAACCTAAAGCACGCCCTATCAGCTTAGGCCTCGGCCACTTATGGAAATTGGCAATTGATCATCCTGAAAGTCAAGTCCTTCCTTGTCTTCACCGTGCACCAAAGGAAAAAACTGGACAGACCCGGTTGTTGTTGATTTGTTGAATACGAAAGTATAAATATGGCAAAACAAACTAATTATTCGTTCGGAAAATTAGCGATACTAATCTTCATAGGATTATTATTAAGACCTATGCTGACTGATTTTTATCTAAATAACTATGGATTGAATACTATAGGGTATGTACAAAGTATCTATACTGGAAAAAATAGTAACACTAGATATACCTATTATGTAAACAGGAAAACGTATTATGGAAAAACACCATACACAACTTATGAGATTGGTGAAAAAATAGATGTATTATATGCTCCACAGTTCCCTAATATTAGTGTTCCCAAGAAATCAAGTAATCGATATTAAGGAATGATGAAAAAATAACCTACTCCCTAAAGAAAAAATCCCGGATCGTTATAAGTAATTAAATAATAGCAGAAAAATTGATTGATGATTCAAATGAAAAAAGTATTGATAACAGGTGGCGCAGGTAAAATTGGTGCCCATTTTGTTTGTAAACATGCAACAGAGTACGATATTACAGTGGTTGACCTCAAAACTAGACCTATAGATTTTCCAGAAAATGTTAAAGTTATTAATGCGGATCTCACCAATTATGAAGCCTGTAAAGAAGTAGCTAAAGGAATGGATATAGTTATCCATCTAGCAGGAATTATTGATGAAACAGAAAATGACGATGCATTAGATATTAATAGTCTATTGATAAAGAATGTCTTTAAAGCTACAGCGGAGAATAAATGTGATCGGTTGATTTTTGCAAGTAGTGCACAAACAATTGAACATCATCCAAACGATCTTCAGATTCACAAAAACAGACCTGTACGTCCACACAATTTATATGGGGTGGCGAAATGTCTAGGAGAAGCACTCGCATCGTATTATGCAGATCAACATGGCATCTCCGCAATTTGTCTTCGGATAGGCGCCTATGAATTCCCGGAAGATCATACAGAAATGAATACACGTGACCTGAGTGCGTATCTTCATCCAGATGATTGTAACCAACTGTTGGTTGGGTGTATAGAAACAGAAGGGTTGCATTATGAAATTTTAAATGCAATCTCCGATAATCGCTATAAGAGATTAGATATATCTGAAACAATTGAGAAAGTCGATTATCGTCCAAAAGCTGATGCCTTTGAGTTATTTAAATGGAAATCAGAATAGAACCTGATGCCTAAGGAATGGTGCACTTCATTTAAAGAAAGGAACTATATTTTGAGGATTATTGTAAACTAAAGCGATACCAGAATTTTAATTGCAAATAATCAAAATGTTCAAAAAATACAACTCAATTGAAAATACTTATCGACAAGGATTTTTGGATAGGATTGAGTCTCATGGATTCTCGAATTTAGAATATATAGTGCAAGAAAAAGCCCACGGGGCGAATTTAAGCTATTGGACAAAGGATGGCCTTAATTTTCATTCCGCTAAGAGAACAGAATCCATTAAACAGGAAGAAAAATTTTACAATTATGAACTTGTCCTTGAAAAAATTAAACCAAGTCTAATAAATATTTGGAAGGAAATAAAAGAAAAAACGGAAGGACTAAAGCAAGTTACTTTTTATGGAGAACTGATTGGTGGAAGTTACCCACATAAGATGGTCGAGAGAGATAATAACTCTAAAAAAGTTCAAAAGGGAATCTATTACAGTCCTGACAACCAATTTTATGCTTTTGATATACTGATAAATGCGGAAGAATATTTAGATGTAGATAAAGCAAATTACTATTTCGAGAAAGAACATCTATTATATGCTAAGACACTTTTTAAAGGTGATCTAGACAGTTGTTTAAATTACTCTAATGAGTTTGAGTCTACTATTTCAAAAGATCTTGATTTGCCAAAATTAGATCATAATATCTGTGAAGGTGTTATCATTAGGCCAATTAAAAATGTGTATTTTAATAATGGCGTAAGAGTTATATTAAAAAATAAAAACGAAAACTGGTCTGAGAATAAGAAACATCACATATCTATAAAAATAACAGAAGAAATACCTGAAAAAATCATCAAACTTCAAGAAGTTATTTTAAACTATGCTACAGAAAACAGACTTAACAATGTAGTTAGTAAGCTTGGGGAAGTTACTGAAAAAGATATTGGCAAAGCATTGGGAATGTTTAATAAAGATATCGTTGATGACTTTAAAAAGGATTATATAGAAGTAGTTAGCGAGTTAGAAAAGAAAGAGCTTAAGCTAATTACAAAATCTATTGGAAAGGTGACAATTAGAATGGTAAAAAGAATCTGTACCTAACAATGATACATATGGTACGACAGGATTCAATCGCTTTATCATAGAGTGATGAGTTGTCGCAAATTTAAAAAATACCGGAAATATGAATTATAAAATCATAGCCGATGAAAAAGAGTTATTGAATTTCATTTCTTGGTTACCAGACCTCAAGGAAAATGAAAAATATTATGTTTCTTTGTTTGCCAGAAAAAAGTATAGTGAAGAAGAAATTAAGTCGAACGATAAAACCCAATTAAAGCGTTTTACATCAGACAAAGAAAGACTATTGGATAAAATCAAGCAACTTGAAATACCTTTGGGCAGATGGAAACTAAAAAATGGAGCAGCTCCTCAAAAATCTTTGGCACTATATATTTCACTTAATCCTCGTTGTATGAAGAGGGCAACAGAATTAATGGGAAAAAAATGTTGGGATTTAATGAATGCAAAAAATTATAATCTTCATGCAGAAGCGCTGAGTTGCATCCAAAAATCAAAGTCAAGAACTTGTTATGTAGATTTTGATATAGATGATAAAGAAATCGATTTAGACGAAACATGGTTGGAGAACGAAGTAGGAGAAAACAATTATACAATAATAGAAACAAGAGGAGGCTATCACCTATTGGTAGAGCCTGAGAAGGCTTCGGCTTATAGACAAATAAAATTCAATGATAACAATTGGTATCAGAAAATCCAAGCAAAATACCCCGTAGACCAAGCTGGAGATCAATTAATACCTGTAATAGGCACTTATCAAGGTGGTTTTGTGCCTAAGTTTAAAGAAACTTCCACAGGCTGGCCGCCAATTCTGGATCTTACAAAGTCTTCGAGACTTGGGAAGATTTAATTCCTTAAAAACCAAGACTTCCCAAGTTGCAAAACTTTGTAAGTCT
>JALZWC010000673.1 GCA_023300255.1 Saprospiraceae bacterium
CTTTAACGGAACAGATCAATTCAACTATGTTATTTGCGACAATGGAAGCCCTTCTTTATGCGACACCGCAACAGTAATAGTCGCTATAGGAAATACCTATCCAATTGCTGTCAATGACACCACATCTATTAATTCAAATACGCCAGTAAATATTGATGTTTTAAATAACGATTTTGATCCAGACGGTGGGTTGCTCATCGTAACTATTGATAGTTCTATGCTCCCTCTAAACGGACTAGTCACTGTAGAGAATAATGAAATTATTTTTACTCCAATTTCTGGCTTTACGGGTATAGATTCTATCTCTTATATTATCTGTGATGGGGGAACTCCTAGTTTATGTGATACTGCCTTGATTCATATCGAAGTTGGTAATTCCTTCCCCATTGCGTCAGACGATACCGCTACTACGACTTCCAATACCTCCATTCTTATTCCTGTTCAAGATAATGATCTTGATACGGAAAGTGACAATTTGATAACATTAATTGATTCTTTAAAATTGCCTCTAAATGGGCAGGTTACTATCAATGGAAATGATTTATTTTATATTCCTAATCTTAATTTTACAGGTATTGATAGATTCGATTATATTTTATGTGATGATGGGAATCCACAAAAGTGTAGTCAAGCAACAGTAACTATAGTGGTAACAAATGCTTCCCCTATTGCTGTCAACGATACGGTTTATACTAGTATTAACAACAGCATAAACATAGCCGTGTTATCTAACGATAGCGACCGAGAAAATGGCATTCTAATTACTAGTTTAGATACAACCAATGTACCAACTAGTGGTCTTATATCCTTAGATGGAAATAGGATAATTTATATTCCTACTGAAAATTCTAGTGGCACGGATCAATTCCAATATACAATATGTGATAACGGCAGTCCTATTTTATGTGACACAGCTATTGTATGGATTAATATTATTAATAGCCAACCTATTGCAGCAAATGATACGATTTTCATTACTTCGAATACACCAATAAGTGTTAATGTATTAGCTAATGATATTGATCCAGATGGAGGAATCCTCCGTGTTCGTATTGATAGTACTTTACTACCTACCAATGGATTAGTTACGGTTAATGATACGCTTATTGTTTTCACACCAACTCCTGGATTTACTGGCACAGATTCTATCTCTTATATTATTTGTGATGATGCTGTACCAAGTTTATGTGATACGGCATTGGTAATAATCGAAGCTGGTAATACAACTCCAGTTGCAGAAGATGATTTTGCCAAAACAGGAATTAGTACGCCAATAACTATTGCCATATTGTCGAATGATTTTGATCCAGAATCTGGCATCTTATCGGTAACGATTGATAGCAATAATCCTGTGAGAAACGGGACCTTAGTTATTACTACTACAGATTCTACCAGCAATACTCAAAATGGGGCACTACCACAAAAAAATTACCTGATAATCTATACGCCAATAACTGGCTATATTGGCTTAGATTCCTTTGCATATGTGCTATGTGATGATGGGAACCCAGTCTTATGCGACACCGCTATTGTAACTATTGAAATTTTTAATAATCCACCCGTTGCTATAGACGATTATATTGTAACACAAGAAGGAAATCCAATTACAAGTAGTGTACTAATCAATGATTTTGATCCAGACGGAGATCCCTTGACTGTTGAATTATTATCTAATCCAGCTAAAGGAATAGTAAGATTTGATGATGGACAATACACTTATATTCCATCCTTATATGAAAACGGTAGGGATTCTTTTACTTATATTTTGTGCGAAGCAATCGCACCATTTCAATGTGATACGGCTTTTGTTTATATCGACATTTTTCCAAAAAACGATCCTCCTATAGCAATCAACGATATTAATTTAACTTTAGAAAACACGGCAACTGCTGGAAATGTCTTAACGAATGATTTTGATCCAGAGGGAGATCAAATAAATATAGCTCGGCCAATAATTATGTTTCCTGAGAATGGTCAGGTTGATCTAGAAACAAATGGCGACTATATCTACCGGCCAGACTTTCTATTTATTGGAGAAGATAAATTCGCTTATAAAATTTGTGATGACGGCATTCCTTCTTTTTGTGATACCGCTTATGTGATCATTCATGTGATAGGAACGGACATTAGTAATAGTCGCCCTCCAATTGGGGTAAATGACTACTTCCAAATGCTCGTCAATGATCAGATTAATGGAGATATAATTGGAAATGACATCGCACCATCTGGTGCTATTATTAGCATTAACACTGCCCCTATCTCTTCGCCTAAAAATGGAACGGTAGAAATTGCTAGTACGGGTAGTTTTGATTTTACACCTACCAGAAACAGAATAGGTTTAGAGACTTTTGAATATGAAGTTTGTAATGTTGGTGCTTCCGATTTATGCGATACGGTATTAGTACAAATTGAAATATTACCTAATATTGGGAATTCCATTTTTGCTACAGATGATGCGGCTGCAGGTTTAGAAGATGAGCTAATTCAAGGAAATATTTTAGTCAATGATATTGATCCAGAAGGGGATGATAAAATGCTACAAACTGTTCCAATCCTACCACCTTCAAATGGCACGCTCGTTCTACAAGAGAATGGGGACTTTAGCTATCAACCTAATGAAGATTATAACGGCCCAGACAATTTCATATATGAGATCTGCGACAATGGAATCCCACAGGCATGTGATAGAGCAACAGTTAGCCTAGTATTATTTCCTGTATCAGATACCCTTTGTAATGTAGACATTACTACACCTATTATCTCTGGAGCAAACAGTGTTTGTGGTAACGATTCTATCTATCTTTTCGTACAAATTAATGCCTCGCCGCTTACTGTTGAAAATCAAGATAACGAATTAGAATACATGTGGTTTAATGGTGCAGGAGATACAATTGCTATTACTAACGACGAACAGTTAAGTTTGGCAATTTCGCCTTTAACTGTTTCTCCTTTTAGTATGAAAGTCCGCTCCCAATTTTGCACTTCTCCCCTATCTAATTTCTTAGAAGTAGAAATTATTGATCTGCCAGAAATCATCATCAGTTTAGATAAAAATAAAGATACACTCTGTGAGAATACCTCTTTTCAATTATTAGCACCGAGTATAAGTGGCGTTCGATACGAGTGGACGATCAAAGATAACTCCACCATTATTTCACAAGAACAAAATCTAATAATAGAAGGTATTCCAGAAAGTGTTACTTATCAATTATCCTTGCTTTCTGAAGTATGTGAATCCATTAGTATCAGCACGAAGACGGTATATATTTATCCAAATCTAAGTAGGGATACTCCACCAATAGTAGCCCTTCAAGACAATGGAACTTGTGGTAATAATAC
>JALZWC010000674.1 GCA_023300255.1 Saprospiraceae bacterium
AGATCTCATCTGACAGCGAAGCGGTCTGACTTCTGATTTCTAAGAGTCTTAATGTAGAAGTAAGTAAGAGTTACTAACTGTCAAAGGCGCTCACGACCTATAAAAATCCGTTTTATCCGTGAAACTACGAAGTAGTTCCGTGTTCTATTACATCTATTTAGCCCCAATACAGGCAGCCTAGACAGCAGCAAGAATCTCCGCCACCTTATCCATCTCCTCCAAAGTATTAAAATAATGAGGGGAAAATCGAATCACCCACTCCACCCCTTTTTCTTTAAAATCAATCAAACCCCATTCCAAAGTACTCACACTATAATAAACTTCCTGCTCATCCAAGTGATCTTTCAAATCCTCTAAAGCAATATCCGCTTTTCTAAAAGTAACTAAATTACCCATTTGGCTTCCCTTATCATAAACACTTACTCCTTTCACCTTACTTAGATTACTTCTCAAACGACTTTGGAGTTCTTTATTACAATCTTCGATAACATCCATTCCTATTTCATTGGCATAGCGAATAGCTTCCGTTAAACCAATTATTAAGGCATAAGAACGCTCCCATGTTTCAAATCGTTTAGCAGAGGGTTTCATTTCAAATTCATTCAAACTAGTCCACTTTGCTCCCCAGCCATCAATCATCAAAGGAGCCATTTTAGACTGCAACACTCGATCAGATACATATAACAAACCCGTTCCTCTTGGGCCCCTTAAGAATTTCCTGCCCGTAGCACTTAGAAAATCGCATTTTATTTTCTGTACATCTACTACTATTTGCCCCACTGATTGACAAGCATCTACTAGATACAAAATACCTTGTTGTTGGCATATTTCCCCAATCGCCGCCACATCTTGAATCAATCCAGAGTTGGTAGGTATATGGGTGATAGCCACCAGAACAGGTGTTTCTTTTTGAAGCAGTTCTTGAAAATGAATCATATCTATATCTCCATTGCTTAAAGAATTTATTCTTTTTAAAACAACGCCATATCTATTCTGTAAGGATATAAATTGAATTTGATTAGAAGCATAGTCATTAGAAGAAGTAATAACTACGTCTCCCTTTTTGAAAGGAATAGCAGACAAGGCTTTGATATACGCATCCGTAGCATCATGTGCAAAGGCAATATTACGATCCTTACAATTTAATAACTTTGCAGTCTCTTTGTAAAATGCTGCTATTTGGAGCGCTTGAATGTCTTCTAATTTATAGCCACCAAATAATTCTTCTTGATGTAAAAATGCTTGTATTTTTTGAGTGACTACATGTGGAGATAAGGAAGAGCCTGCGCTATTTAAAAAAATCTTATTGCCGTAGTGCGGTAAGTCTTGTCTGATCTTTTCTATATTCATAGTGATATTTATAAAATTATTTAGAGTTATTTGGTATATATTCCACATCAGCTAAAGCTAATATTATTTTTATAGGGATTTGCATTCCTTCGGAATGTTGATGTATTGAACGCAGAGTCGCAGAGATGCAGAGTCAGATGCGTAAATCTAACTCTGCATCTCTGCGACTCTGCGCCTGCCTGCGTTCCTTGGAAGACAGGTTCAAATTTTTCATTTCCCGAAGGGAAATTTTACCCCGTAAAATAAGACAGAATACAAATAACAATTACCACCAATAAAATAGATACTGCGACATCTAACATAGAGTAACTACCCTTATTTTCCGCCTTCTGTTCCGCTGTCAAAGTACCATAAGCCAAGCCAACAATTTGCCCAGGATCTGGTGCGGGGGTCAACAAACTAACAATGATATTCACCACTACACAACCTAAGAACATGAATATTGCCATATGGGAGAAATTAATACTTGCAAAATAAGCCCATGCACCACTTGATCCATCTACCACTGTTAATTCTGCTATAATCCTTAAAGTCCCCACTAATAAACCAAAGAACAAAGTAGCAATTGCTCCTTGTGCATTGGCTCGTTTCCAAAGGATACCCATTACGAAAACAGCTGTAATAGGAGGAGCGATATAGGATTGTACACTTTGTAAATAGTTATACAAGACCCCACCACCAATTTTTTGCATAATCGGTATCCATAGAATACCTAAAATCACCACAAAGACTGTTGCCCATCGACCAATATTGACCAACTTCTTTTGAGAAGAATCTGGATACATTTTCTGAAATATATCTACGGTAAATAAAGTGGAACTTGAATTAAATACACTCGCCAAGGAACTCATTAAAGCCGCCATCAATCCACCAGCTACCAATCCTTTAATGCCTGTAGGTAGTAGTGATTGCACTAATACAGGAAATACCTCATCACTCTTATCATAAGAAATGATTCCTTTTTCTCGTAATGCATAAGCAATGATACCCGGAACTAAGAAAATGAAAATAGGTAAGATCTTTAGGTAAGCACCAAATATTGCGCCTCGTCTTCCAATCTCAATATTATGCGCAGCCAAGGTTCGTTGTACGATATATTGATCGGTACACCAATACCAGATACCAACGATGGTACCACCAAACAACAACCCTGTCCATGGATAATCTGGATCATCCATAGGTCGCCACATATTAAAATGATCTGGGCCAACCGTTGCTCGCAACTCTTCCCAACCACCAATTGCTTCAAAGCCTTTATAGGTCAAGAATAAAGAGCCCAATATCAACACAACTGTTTGAAAAGCCTCGGTATAAATTACGGCACGCATTCCTCCCAAGACGGTATAAATCCCTGTAATAATTACCGTCCCTAATGCCCCATATAGAAAAGGAATATCCAATAATTGAGAGACCACTACTCCACCTGCATATATTGTTACGGATACTTTTGTCAAGACATAACCCAAAATGGAAAATAAAGAAAGGAACCACCTAGAGCGGCTATCAAAACGTTTTTCTAAAAATTCGGGCATGGTAAAAACCCCACTGCGCATATAAAAAGGCAAGAAGACCCACCCTAATAACAAGACAATCCATGCATGCAATTCGTAATGCGCCAAGGGCATTCCTGATTCTGCTCCTGTACCTGCTAAGCCTACTACATGCTCTGATCCAATATTAGACGCAAAAATAGAAGCACCAATCACAAACCAACCTGCTTCTCTACCTGCTAAAAAGTAATCCTCGGTATTGTCCTGCTTTTGAAGGATTACCCAAACGGCTACTGCAAAAAGAATGGCAAAATAACCACCCAACACTAGATAATCTAAGGTTTCTAAGCCTGCCATTGTAATTTAGTTTTTCGTTTTGTTTATTAAAATCATAACGATTTTAGAATAGAGAAGCGAGAGCAAAGAATAGAGATGTATATCGTTTAAAATAGACGAAATTTAGTTGGTTTTAATCGAAATACATTTCTACTCTCGTTTCTCTACTTTCTGTTCTATTTCTTGTATGATTTCAAGGTTTTGTTTTGAAAATGTATCTAATGAAAATGAAGTCCCAAAATGGAAATAAATGACGAAGTAGCCAAATGTTACCTATTATTTTTACAAATTTGGCCTAAAACACAATATTTGTACTATTTTTGCATGTTTTCTATTTAGAAATAAGACTTTTCTATAAAATAAACCTACTTAGTAACGACAAAACAATAACTTGAACATCTAGGACGGAATCTTTTGCCCTCATTTTTCTTTAAAAAATACTTCCATAGCTAGGCTATGCAAGGATTTTTTAAAGAAAACTGAGAACAAAATCTTCTCGTCCAGATGACCAACTTATTCTTTCATCGTTACTTAATGCCTACGTTCTTATTTTTTGTTTTTAAAATCAGGCACTTCGCCAACACGTGCATAAGGAAATGCTGCCACTTTGTTTAATTCATAATAGCAGTTTAAGCCAGAGATGCCAACATCATGGATAAGCCCCAAATCTACATAACCCAATTCATTAACGGCATGGTCGGGAATAATTAAATGTTGTACTTCTCCCACAATCATTAGCGTACCATTACATTTTATGGGAATGCTTTCCACATGCTTTAAACCCATTTTTAAGGTGCTTTCTTTTACAAATGGGGCTTTGAAATCATGAAGGTATTCGGCAGTTAAACCACAAGCATCGAATTCAGAAACCTCTTTTTCAAATTTGGCGGAGGTATAATGTGCTTGTTCTATAAAGGAGGAATGAATATGATTGACGGTGAAATGTCCGTTTTCTAAGATGTTCTCATAGGTATGCCTTCTGATTTCATCGGTCGGTCTTAAGATATATCCTAAGTAAGCTGGGTTGCTCCCCAAATGAACAACGGAACTGATGATGGCTACATTTTCTTGTCCGTCATCAGAGATGCTACCGATTAAATTGGCGGGCTTGATTCCAGAAATAGAATTGATAATATTTAATCGTTTTACGCGCTCTATATCGGCTATATCTGATTTTGATAGGTACATATAATAGGTTTATTTTTTTAGAAAAGAGAAGCGAGAGTAGAGATGTATTTCGTTTAAAAAATAACTAGGGTTCGTCTATTTTGAACGTACTACATCTCTATTCTCGCTTCTCTACTCTCTATTCTTTTGTTTGTATGATTTCGTATTTCTTGTATGTTTTTTAATTAAGCGAAGGCGTTCTTTTCTAACTAGGGCATTTGTCCGATGGCCCCATATTTTTTCTCTTGCCACTTTGCCACTTTCGGTAAGATCGACGATAGGAAATGGATAATCAATACCTATTTTGATTGTACAAAAGGCTTGATCTAACTCGGTCATCTTCCAAGGTTCATGAAGTAAATTTACAGGAACTGTAGTTAACTCTGGAACCCATTTTTTTATAAAAGTACCCTCTGGATCATGGTCTTGAGATTGCTTGATTGGGTTATACATTCGGATGGTATTAATACCTGTTGTTCCTGCTTGCATTTGAAATTGAGGATAGTGAATTCCTGGTTCATAATCTAAAAATAAGTTGGCCAAATGATAAACGCCTGTTCGCCAATCTTGGTCAAAATGATGACAAAGTACAGAAACTAACATTGCCCGCATTCGGAAATTTATCCAGCCAGTTTCTTTTAAACAACGCATGCAAGCATCCACTAATGGAAATCCTGTTTGTCCTGCTTTCCAAGCTGCAATAATATCTTTATTTTCAATACGTTGCAATAACTCGTAGCCTCTATTGATACACAGAGTTTCGTATTCACATTCTACCTCAAATTTTTGAATAAAATGACAATGCCATTTGAGCCTAGTCAACATATTTGTAAAGGGGCTTCTATATAAGGAAAAATGTGGATGTGTTTTGACGTATTGGAATGCTTGTCGAATACTGATGTTTCCCCAGGCCAAATAAGGAGAGATTCTGCCACAAGAAGTCCTGCTTTTTGCTGGTTTAGAAATAAATCGCTGATAGTTTTTACCGCGGCTTTCTGCAAAAGAATGGAGATATTTCCAAGCCATTGTTTCTCCTGCGGGCTGATAAGTAGTAGGGTAGGTGTGGAGTTTTTCTTGTAAAGTCTTTTCTAGATGGAAAGGGTGATTTAATGGAGCTAATTCCGTTTTAGTGAAAGTGTTTATTATG
>JALZWC010000675.1 GCA_023300255.1 Saprospiraceae bacterium
GGTCTGGAAGACCGAATCCGTTTGTAGTATTTCAACGTTTTCCTATTTTCATAGGTCTGGAAGACCGTCACCGTTTTCAATTGCTTTTTGTGTATATACCATAGGCGGCATGACAGGTAAGGATGTCAGACTTAAGACGTTGACAATGTAACACTTGTAATAATTTATCAAGGCGAATGAACAATCGTTTTTATAATAGGTAATAGACGAAGGAAAGGTGCAAATCTTCAAATAATTGATTTAAAATTATTAAACTTTAAACATCGACCATCGCATTTTTCAATACGTTATATATTATGATATTGACTTTTCGTTTACCCTAACAATTATTAGCAATCTGACAGCGTAACGATCTGACTTCTGACCGCTGACTTCTTTCTAACAAGTCCAATAAAAATTCGACATTTAACCATATAAAACGTATTTTTGTAGCACTATGAGAAAAACGGACTTTAAGAGAAGACCGTTAATCTATTCAACTACATGAGTACGAAAAAACGGAATAATAAAGCAAAGGCACCAATAAGAAAAGGTGTCACAGATGAGCGCGTACCTAAATTGATGGGGATATTCTGTATTTTCCTTTCTCTTTATTTATTAGTCGCATTTGTATCTTACCTATTTACTTGGCAAGCAGATCAAGATCGGGTACTAAGATTTTCATGGAGATTGTTTACACAAAGTGATCTTTCGATGTCCAATTGGCTAGGCCGATTAGGGGCTATTGTGTCTAATATGTTCTTCTATTGGGGGTTTGGGGTACCTTCCTTCCTATTTGTAGGTCTGCTATCTTTATGGGGACAGGTCTTAATCAAACGATCTTCTAAGAAGAGATTCTACCAAGTTTTTAAATATACCTTAATTCTTATATTAGTTTTTTCTGTGTTATTGGAGTTTATCTTCAGTGGATCTACTTTTTCATGGGGTGGGGCATTTGGGGAAAGCATCAATGCTTGGCTACATAAATTTGTAGGTACTGCAGGAATGATTTTGTTATTTCTCTTTTCGATTGCAGGACTAGCGACTTGGATATTTAATCCAAATTTCAGCGAAATGACCATGGGGAGTGCATGGCGAGAAATGAAACTTTACTTTCAGGAATTATATAGTGGGCAGATGAATAGAAAGAAAACGATGCCTTTGCCTTCTATGGCTGCTCCAACTAGTCTAAAACCTAAAAGAGATACCTTTATAAAGCCTGCTGGTGGAAAAACACCTGCTGTTCAATCTAATGTTCAAGCTTCTACAGCTCCTGTAGACAGAGGAAGCCAACTATCGTTTGATTTGGTAAAGAAAGAACGACAGAAACCAGCAGTACTATCAAAAGATTCCGAATTAGAAATTCAGGCACCCAATAAGACCGTTGTACCACCTACTTCATCAGAAGAATTAAAGGTAGCGGGTGGTATTCCACAACCAACTTTATCTGTTGCACAAGAAAATAAGACTCATTTAGAACCATTTGATCCTACTTTAGAATTATCTTCCTTCGAAAATCCTGTTACTTCTTTATTAAAAGATTATACAGAGAATAATGTAGAGATTGATCGAGCAGAGTTAGAGAGTAATAAAGATTTAATTATTGAAACCCTACTCAATTACAAAATTGAAATTACTAAAATACGGGCGACTATTGGTCCAACTGTTACGCTATATGAAATAGTTCCTGCACCAGGTGTAAGGATTTCAAAAATTAAAAACTTAGAGGATGACATCGCCTTAAGTTTATCTGCTTTGGGTATTCGGATTATTGCACCTATTCCTGGACGTGGCACGATTGGTATAGAAGTGCCGAATAAGAATATGCAGATTGTTGGCTTAAAAGAAATTTTGACTTCTGAGAAGTTTAAGAATGCCAAAATGGATTTACCGATTGCCTTAGGAAAGACCATTTCTAATGAGGTTTTTGTAGCGGATTTGGCGAAGATGCCTCACTTGTTAGTGGCGGGAGCTACAGGACAGGGTAAGTCGGTAGGTATTAATACTATTTTGATGTCCTTGCTTTATAAAAAGCATCCATCACAAGTTAAATTGGTATTAGTCGATCCTAAGAAAGTGGAATTATTTCCTTATGCTAAATTAGCGAATCACTTCTTAGCTTACTTACCTAATCAAGACGAGCCAATTACGACAGAAACAAATAAAGTAGTTCATACGCTTAACTCTCTAACAATAGAGATGGATGATCGCTACAATTTATTGAAAAAAGCACATGCTAGAAATATAAAGGAGTACAATGCTAAGTTTGTTAAAAGAACATTGAATCCAGAAAAGGGACATAAGTTTTTACCATTCATCGTATTAGTTATTGATGAATTTGCAGATTTAATAATGACTGCTGGTAAAGAGGTAGAATTACCTATTGGTCGTTTGGCACAGTTGGCCAGAGCGGTAGGAATTCACTTGATTATTGCGACGCAGCGTCCATCTGTTAATATTATTACGGGCGTTATTAAAGCCAATTTTCCTGCTCGTTTGGCTTTTAAAGTTACTTCTAAGATTGACTCCAGAACGATATTAGATGGTAGTGGAGCAGAGCAGTTAGTTGGTCGTGGAGATATGCTACTGACGGTTGGAGGAGATATGATTCGACTACAGTGTGCTTTTGTCGATACGCCTGAAGTAGAAAGTGTAATTGATTTTATCGGAGACCAGCAAGGATATCCAGTACCTTACTTCTTACCGGAGTTTGTGGGAGATGATGAGGAACATGCAGTAGCTGGACAGCTTAAGCTTTCTGATCTAGATGATTTATTCGAAGATGCTGCCCGTTTAGTTGTTGGTAATCAACATGGCTCTACGTCTATGATCCAACGCCGCTTGAAATTGGGTTATAATAGAGCAGGTAGGATTATGGATCAAATGGAAGCTTTCGGTATCGTAGGAGCTAGCATAGGCAGTAAGCCACGAGAGGTACTTTTTTATAGTGAAGTAGAATTAGATACCTTTTTGACAAACTTAAAAGCGAAGAAATAGAAACCTTAACTTCAAATCACGGCGTTGACCCATACTGATAGGTCTGTCTCGGTTTGAAGTTGAACTTGAAAATACTTTGACAACCTTGTCACAATTCAAATTTATTAAACAGCCTTCTTTCACTTTGCCTAAATCATTATTTTTTAAATATCACCCACCATTCTTCCACAAGTACTATCTTTGTAAGAAAAGTCTTACCACATGTTATACAACAAAGATAAAGGAAGTACCCGCAAAAAATTAGGTCGTTTTTTTACTGGAATCGCAGATCGTTTCTCTATGGAAACGACGGATTTGATATGGGCGATTGATAAAAACGACACAGAAACGGTTCGTCGAGCAATGACTGCTGGTATGGATCCAAACCTTATGGATGGCATAGATCGGAGGCCCTTACCTATGGCAATAGATAATCTCAATGAAGAGATGATTGCCTTATTGTTAGCAGGAGGAGCAGACCCAAATTTATTTGGAAAAGATGGAGAATCTGCTTTATACAAAGCGGTAACTTGGGCGCATGAACCAGTTGTGAAAATGCTAATGGATGCAGGAGGAGACCCAACATTACCTATTGCAACAGGAGACAGCCCTATGGATTTTGCAAAGCATAAAGG
>JALZWC010000676.1 GCA_023300255.1 Saprospiraceae bacterium
CTTTATTACAAAGTACTTATTCTTGGTTTATGAAAACGAACATTCTTAGTTAGCACGACTCCATCTGACACCTGACACCTGACACCTGAGTAGTTACTAATAATATCTTATTTTTGTTAGACCATATGATATACAAAAACGAGCATATACGCTATTTTCGTTGGATTAGGATAAACATCCTATCTTTATTATTTCTACCGACTGCTTTAGTGTATTCACAAGATCTATCCTATAGACAATTTACAATAGAAGATGGTTTGCCTAGCAATCAAATTTATGCACTTCATCAAGATCAGAATAGGTTTATATGGTTTGCAACCGAAAATGGTTTAAGTAGATACAATGGAGCAGCATTTGTCAATTATACCTTATTTGACGGACTTCCAGACACAGAAATTATTGATTTTTATGAAGATTCCAAAAATAGACTCTGGTTTTGTACGCTTAATGGTAAATTAGGCTATTATAAGGATGGTTTTTTTTATAATGAAAATAATACAGACTTTTTAAAAGATGCCTATTTAAATAATTCTATTAGAAATGTAATTGAAGATGATCTAGGTAATATTTATTTTTCCTGCGATAAGCTTATCATCAAAATTAATCACCAAAATAAATTAACAAAGTTAAATGCTCCAGTACATTCCAAAGGAATGGTCAAAGACAAAGAAGGACAAATCTATGTCGTTAAAAAAAACAAAAATGATTCTTTATACCTAATGAAAATTCCAGAGATGGAATTGACCCCTCTTAAATCTATCAATTTTGATAATAAAAATAAGTATAAATTATTCTATTCTAAAACAACAAACTTTTCAAAGGTCCATCCAGTAAGCGATTCCTTTAATAAATCCTTTCGTCCTAGTAGTAATGATTTCGTCTTAAAAAAAGACAATACCTATTGGTTATCTTCTCCTCTAAGATCGCTACAAATACTAGAGGCAAATGAACAAGGGCTTTTTGAACCTGCTTATAACTCAGATAAACTTCTACTCACTAGAGGAATTATAGATCGAGAAAAATATATTTGGTATGGTAGTCTTGGCCAAGGGGTCTTTAGGTTTGACAAATCCAATGCTATGGTCTATCGTTTAGGGGAGCATTTGGAAGGGGAACTATTAACCAGTCTCTATATTGATAAATCTAGGAATCGGATTTACTGCGGCACTAGTGACGGGGTTCTTAATGTTATATCTAAGGATAGTATACAAAGCATCAATTTAGGAACTCAATATGATGGAAATATTAGAATTCGAGATATAGAAAAAGATAATTTTGATAGAATATGGTTGACTTGTGACCGTTTTGTGCTAGCCTATAATTCAAAAAGTCTTCAACCTGATAATATAGTTAATATTAACACCCCTTTGAATGCTCCGAAAGATATAACCTTCGATAAGACTTCCAATCAATTTTTTTTAGCTAATAGTTTACAAACTTTTAAATATGACTATAATCAGCATCAACTTAGAAACAGAAAAGAATTACTCCATAAAAGATCCACTTATGTTCATATTGATTCAGATAAACAACTTTGGGTAGGTACTAGTAAAGGACTCTTTTATTTCTCTAAGGATACTATTGATAACGATTATGTAAGTCTCGGAATTGATGACCCTATCTCTTCTATTAATCATGTTGGAAAGACAATTATTGTTGGTACAAAAGGCAAAGGAATTCTATTAATCAATAACGATTCCATTAGAAGAATTACTTCTAATCTTGGTCTTCCTACTAATTTGATTCGCTCTATTTATGTTGCCGAAGATGAAAGTGTTTGGATAGCTACTAATCAGGGTTTATGCAAAATTCAAGATATCCATCAACCGAATTTAGACATTCGAGTGATTAATAAACAAAACGGTCTAATCAATAATGATATTATCGACTGTGGAATGATCGATAGTACATTATATGTATTATGTTCACAAGGACTTTCTGTCTTACAACTTTCAGCACTTAATGACGATTTTGTTCCGCCCGTTATTAAACTTGAACAAATACTAGTCAATGACCAAATAATATCTTCTGATTCTATTAAGCATTTGACTGCTGATCAAAATAATATTTCTTTTCATTTTTCAGGTATCTATTTTGGCAATAGAAGTAAATTAGAATACATCTATAAATTAATTGGCTATCACGACAACTGGCAGAAAACAAAGAATGATAATTTAGTATTTGAACAATTACCTCCCAAGGAATATAGACTTGAATTATATGCCACCGTTGATGGTAAAAGAAGCATTAATACAGAAAAAATACAATTCAATATCACTCCTAAATTTCATCAAAAAAAAATTGTTCAATTCTTATGGATTTTCTCTATGCTGTCTTCTACTTTTTTCTTTATGCGCTACTTTTTTAAATTAGAAAAAGAAAAAGATAAAACGGAGAAAAGATTACTACAATTGGAACAAGTTGCTTTGCAATCACAGATGAATCCACATTTTATAAAAAATTCATTAGGCGCAATTCAACATTTAATGATTAAAAAAGATGTCCGAACAGCTAATAAATATCTGACTGTTTTTGGAGAATTAATCACTCAATTATTAAATCAATCTGATCAATCACAAATCAAAGTACTTAACGAAATAAAGATATTAGAACTCTATCTTAGTATAGAGAAATTGCGATTTGATAGTAATTTTGATTTTCAAATAATATGTGATGCTAAAGAAATTTTAGATAGTAAAATACCATCCATGATGATTCAACCATTAGTAGAGAATGCAATCATTCACGGTTTTAGAGATATGTCAAATCAAAGAAATAACAGCTTAAACATTCGATTAAATCCTAAAAACAACTATCTCATTTGTACCGTTGAGGATAATGGTTCGGGTATCAAAGCAAACTCACTTGAGCAATCGTTAATTTCTAAAAGAAATGGTATTGCTATAAAAAATATAAAAGAAAGAATATCTTTATTGGCTATTAAAAATCCTAATACAAGTTTTGATATAGTAAAAACAAATTCCAAGGGTACACTTATAAAGCTATACTTACCATTAAGTGAAGATTATGATTAAAACAGTTATCGTTGAAGATGAATTTGGATCTAGAGAGTCCTTAAAAGCAATTTTATCAGCCTATCTCAAAGATGTTGTTGTAATGGCAGAAGCTATTGATATCCAATCTGGTATTCAAGCAATCCTAAAACACCAACCTGATATCGTTTTCCTAGATATTCGCTTACCTGATGGAGATAGCTTCAGCATTCTAGATCATTTCCCGGACACTCCTTTCGAAGTTATTTTCGTCACTGCTTATTCTGATTATCTACAAAAAGCATTCGACTATTTCTCCTTACAATATTTAACAAAGCCAGTAGATATTGAGAAATTAGAAAAAACTATTGAACGATATCGCCAAATTAAAAATGCTAGCTTCTCTTTAGAAAAACTCAATAGCTTAAAAAAAATGCTAGAAGATCGACCAAAAATATTAACTATTTCGAATACTGATGGTATTAGAATACTTGCTATCACGGATATTGTTCGACTAGAAGCAGATGGCAGTTATACTAAAATATTTCTAAAATCTGGAGACAATTTAATATCTACAAAAGGAATTGGTCATTATCAAAGAGTCTTAGAAAAATATCGCTTTTTCAGAACACATAAATCTCATCTAATTAATGTTGATATGATTTTAAATATTTCTTATTCGGAGGGTATTTTACTCAAAAATGAGGATCGGGTTCCTTTGTCTCAACGAAGCAAGAAAGATTTTTTAGACTTTATTGGACAGTTGGGAGAGTAATAAACTAGTATTTTCATTTCCTCATTGCCAATTCCTGTTTCTCTAAAATTTCAATATAATAAGGAATTATTTGTGTTTTCTTGCTTTCTAAATTTCCATCCTCCGTTGTTTCCTTCGACATTTCTATTTTCCCTGTTATCTTTAATTTCAATGAATAATCCTTATAGTTTTTATGCAATTTATCAAATTCTTTTAAAAGCTTTTTATTCAGTTCAGCTGTATTCAAATAGATTGGATGATCCAATTTACAATTAGTATTAGGCTTTAGTCCCCAATATTCTTCTACTTTAGTATAGGTGGCCGTTGTTCTTATAAATTCTCCATCATAGCATTTATCTATTTTACAGAAATCAACTAATCTTACAGTTGCGGGTCCATCATATATTCTGAGTTGATGCGTGCTGGAACAAGATACTAACAGAGCGATAAAGATCAATGAAGTGATTATTATTTTTTTATACATATTATTTATATATTTTTTATAAACGCTAATACTTTCAATTTAGCGGCTTGTCTAGCAGCATGGTCACCTTCATCGGTTCCTCCATATTCAAATTCATACTCCTTATCCCCTACCTTCATATTACCTATTCTGACAGTTGAGGCTACTTCCGGATTAGAAGAAATTAAATGTCCAGCATTTTCATATTGTATATTTTGAAAAGCGTGTTGAAAGTTATACTCCTTTACTCTTTCTTCGATTTTATTTGCCATATAAGCGGATGGCCAGACTTTATCATCTTTACCAGATAAAAGCAATATAGGTCCATTTATTTTTTCCACTTTTATACTAGCTAAACGAACTTCTTCTTCTTTTACCAAACCACTCTGCCAATAGTCTAAAGTTGTAATTTTAGTAGAATTATTGCCCACAATTTTAGTCATCGGTACATATGGAATATCCACACCTTTATAGATCCAACTAGGTTTTATTTCATCCGAGCTATAAGGCAAAACGGTATTAGACCAAGCAACGGAGCTAGGTGCATAGGCAATTACCCCACTAAGCAACTCTGGGTACATAGCTGCGAGAATCAATGCTAATTCTGCATTTCTTGATGCGCCCATCACTATCATTTTTTTTGCGTTTACTTCAGGTTGTTGTTGCAGCCAGTCTATCGCCTGTTCAAAGTATGCTAAATCAATTGCTTCAGGTAGTCTTGGTAAATCTGCTCTTCCTATATAAGGTAAAGATAGGCCTACAAATCCTTGCTTGGCAAATTCTTGCCCCCAATAATCTCCCCATGATCCGCCACCTACTAATAGAATCGTTGCTTTAGGCCCATTTAAATCTTTTACAAAATAATTTGCCTGAAAATCATTTTCGTTAATACTTACTGGTCTAATCCCATCGAATAACAGCCAATCTGTAATAAAGTACCCCATAAATAGAATAGCTGTTATTCCAATCCCAACAGTTATTTTTTTCATTTGAATTAGATTCGATAAGAGTTGTTTTTAATTAAGGTTAAATTTAATTAGTATCTATTCTCAAAGGTAGGAAAAAGAAAAATATAAGGTAGGAAATATACGTGGAGAATCTATTAATTACAATTTAGTAAGGGCAAAAATAATTTAGGAATGAAATAAGAATAAATGTAGATACTTGAGTAGTTTAATTTTCTTTTGAAAGAAATGAACAAACACCGTTTATGAATTTATCTGGTCTTTAGGCAGACCGTAAAGCGGGTAGGCTGCTTGATACTATTTATTCGATATACTGTCGAAGGAGAAGAAGGGCTTCCTCCTTATTAGCAACCTGTGCCACAGAAAGAGCTGTTTCTCCGCCCCACACTTCTTTGAGCCGCGGATCTGCTCCATTCTCTAATAACAATTTAGCAATATCTAATTGATTAAAGCGAATACTTTCCACTAATGGCAAAGCCAAAAATTCAGGATGTTGATAATTCGGATCTACTCCAACTTCTAGATAATAGTCTACTAAATCAATATCTCCTTTTTGGATACCTTGGAACATATCCTTCCAGTTACCTGCTGACATAATATTTATTTTTAGGTAAGAGGTAATAGGTAAGAGGTGAGAAGTAATAGGTAAGAGGTAAGAGGTAATAAGTATGCTAGCATGGTCAACGTCACACACTTATTACTTATTACC
>JALZWC010000677.1 GCA_023300255.1 Saprospiraceae bacterium
TTTTTAGTTTTATTCACATTTTCTAACTCTTTGTTTGCTCAAAAAAATTTGACAGGAAGTGGGGCAACAACCTGTAATGGGAGTTTTACTTCTGGGGTTATTTTACCAGGCAATTTTTTCTATGAAGATGATGTCACTTTAGGTAAACAAGAATACGTTGTTTGCCCAGGAGCAGGCAATCAAAATTCTCATTTAACAAAACTAGGACTTTCTTCTTTTGATGTAGCAGAAGGAGATACCCTTACTATTTACGAGGGATGTGGAGCTACAGCAGGAAAAGAACTTAGTGGCTTTCCCTATTATGGAGGTGGCGCTAGTGCGGCTACTTCATTACCATCGTCTTGGTATGTGGCACAATGTGAGGGAGATGGCTGTTTAACAGTTACGTTTGCTCCAAATGGAGACAATCATCATGGAACAGGCATTAAATACCAAGTTAGTTGCGAACCTAGAATGGCAATTATTACTTGTCCAAGTGATGTCGTAGTAGCGGCTTCGTGTAATTCTGCAACAGGAACGATATCAGGTAGCCATACGGTTCAAGAGTTATCAGGTACTTGTAATGTAACTCCAGTGATTGTTTCTACGACCCTTTTTGGAGGCTCCGTGGATAATGATCTACTTGAATCATCAGGATCTGCTGTGACTATAGGAGTTTTACTAGAAGACTTAGAACCAGGGAATCATTTTATTAGAATAGTTTATGAAGATGTACCAGGGGGGATTCCAGGAAATGAAAATGATACCTGCTCTTACAATATTCTTGTAGACTCAGGAATTACACCTGTATGTAATGACAATGTAAATGTAAGTTTAGGTGGCAGCTGTCAAGCGGTAATTACAGTAGATAATATATTAGAAGGCAATCACGAGTGTGCAAGTAGTTTTACCGTACAATTATTAGATGGAGAAAATAAAGATACAAATATTGTAAATGCGTCTTACTTAGGTACGAAAGCAAGAGTACAGGTAGTAGAGTTAACGAGTGGTAACAGATGTTGGGGATATATAACAGTGGAAGATAAGTTAGCACCAACATTGACTTGTACAGATATGGCTATTTATTGTACAACGACAACAGATCCTTCGATCATAGGCGGAAAACCAACAACTACAGATGCATGCTCAGGTAGTGTGACGTATAATTTTACAGATGCGGAAACATCTTTTTCTTGTAAACAAGGCGAATTATTGGCAGGAACTGCGGCCACTCCTACAGCATTCGCTCCAGATACGATAGGCTTAGTCGTTAGAACTTGGACAGCAGTAGATGGGAATGGAAATGTATCAAAGCCATGTACACAGGATCTATATATATTGAAGCCACAACTAGTAGCGGAAGATATCATGTGGCCATTAGATACAGTACTACATTGTGGAAATGACCCAGACTATTCCCCAAAAATCACAGGTTATCCGACAGTAAAAATAGGAGATGATACGATTCGATTAGATCAATCTTGTTTCTTTGGATTAAGTCATCAAGATCAAGTATTTACAACAGATTGTTCAGGCTCTAAGAAGATCTTAAGAACATGGACGATATTGGACTGGTGCCATTCAGGCACGCTATACACGAATGGTACAATTGGAAATGGCGCACAGTTTATCAGGTTTGTAGATACAGTCGGACCAATCCTTACAGATATGCCATTTTTTAATGATATTACGATTACAAATGCAGGACATGAATGTGACGTAGATCTAACGATACCAGCTATTTCTGTAAGTGATGCTTGTTCTACTGTGGACAATATTACAGTTAGAGTAGTAGGTCCAACTAATACTATTTATAGTAACGGAGGAACGATGGAAAATATACCATTTGGTACGCATAACATAATATACATAGCAGAAGATGATTGTGGTAATACGACAACAGATACGGTATCCCTTACGGTAAAGGATGCAGTATCCCCAACCGTAATCTGTGAAGAAAACATCTCTGTTTCTTTGACGCAAGATGGGACCGCTTGGGCTTATGCAGCTACATTTGATGATGGAAGTCATGACAATTGTGGCATCGATAGTATGAGGGTAAGAAGAATGGAATCTTGTGCGAGTACAGCATTTCCAACAGCTACCGAATGGAGTCCTACGGTACCATTTGAATGTTGTGATATTGGAGGTACGGTATTAGTCTCCTTAGGGGTATGGGATAAGTCAGGCAATTTTAATAACTGTATGGTGAATGTACGAGTAGTAGACAAAGTACAACCAACGATCGTATGTCCACCAGATCTAACGATCGATTGTACAACAAATACAGATGATTTATCAGTATACGGAAATGCCACAATAAGTGGAGGTAATTGTAATACAGAAAACTTAGACGATGCAGAAGTAACAAGAAACATCACGAATTGTGGAGCAGGTACGATTGTTAGAACATGGACTTTAGGCAGTGCGACTTGTTCTCAAACGATTACCCTTGCATTATCTCCAACAGCAAGTATACAGTTAGATGAAATTCCAGCAGATATTACGGTGAATTGTAATGATGTGGATTTATCTATCTATGAAAATAAAGATGATTTAAAGTTCTCGGCAGTAGGATGTCAATCAATATTTGTTGATTACCATACAACAGATTTTGTAGGGGAGACTAATGCTTGTATAAAGATCGTAAGAAACTGGATATTAATAGACCAATGTATTAATCCAAACGCTTTAGTAGATGCAGATGGCGATGGCTACAAAGGACCAGG
>JALZWC010000678.1 GCA_023300255.1 Saprospiraceae bacterium
AATTCTATAGCGATCATTGTCAAACACCTGTGGGGAAATATGAAATCTAGATGGACAGAGTTCTTAACAACAGATGGAGAAAAAGGATGGCGACAAAGAGACCAAGAATTTTTAGAAGATATTAAAAATAAGGAAGAGCTAATTGCTAAATGGGAAGATGGATGGCAGTGCCTATTTGCTGCTATTGATTCTATTGATCTGGATAATTTTGATACCACTATTTATATTCGAAATATGGGACATAGCATAGTCGAGGCTATTAACAGGCAGTTGGCACATTATGCGTACCATGTTGGGCAAATCGTTTTTATAGGCACCTTAATAAAAGGCGATAGCTGGAAAAGTTTATCAATTCCCAAGGGACAATCTAGCTTCTATAATCAAGAAAAATTTAAGCAGCCTAAACGGCAAGCACATTTTACAGATGAATTTTTAGCGAAAAAGGAAGAGTCCTCTGCTCTACAAATAAAGAATCTAAAAAATACCCCATTAAAGGATATTGTGGAATGCCTAGTAAAAGCCTTCGATGGTTACTTTGTGCAAATGCCAGCAGATGTCGCTTATTGGGATAAAAGATATCAAGGCGCAAGGGTGAATTTTGAATTCTGCTATGGCGTTTTTGATAAGGACAAACTAGTAGCTTTTATCATTAATGGCATTGATCGACTCAAGGGGCATTTGACAGCATTCAATACAGGTACGGGCGTTCTTCCTGCCTATAGAGGACAACAGTTGGTGGATAAAATGTATGCATATGCGATTCCTCTTTTAAAAAAGAAAGGCATAACCAAATGTGCTTTAGAGGTGATTCAAGATAATGCACGGGCAATCAGAGTCTACGAACGAATAGGCTTTTCTACTCAGCGAAATCTAAACTGCTATAAAGGAACACTTTCAGAAAGCGACCAAATTCACCAAGTTAAAAAAATAGATTTTTCCGAACTAAAGAAGGTAGGCTATCCTAAAAATAATTTCTACTCTTGGGATCATACGAACGATGCCTTAAGTCAATTGGGGAAGGAATATGAAACCTATTCTGTAATAGATAGCAGGAATAAAATGCTCGGTTATTTTATAATCAACCCAACAAATGGTCGACTTGCGCAGGTAGAAGTGGAAACAGGAGATTTTACTAAAATCACTACTGCTATTAGCCAAATAAATAAGGAGGTACGAATCGTTAATGTAGATGATCGACGAGTAGATTTAATTGATAGTTTACTAAGTCACGGTTTAGAGAATACAATTAATCAGTATGAAATGGAAATGGATATTTAGTATTTTTTTACAAAAAGAAATAAATTTAACGCTGGCGCAAAGGCTCTGCCTTGTGCCTCCTATAATAGAAGGTTCTACCTTCTGTTTAATTTAATACTCGCCTATGAAATAGGTGCTTCAGAAGAATTGGTCTTTAATAAGGCAGAGCCTTATGGATAGGAGGCACAAGGCACAGCCTTTGCGCCAGCGGGTATCAATAATGTAGATGATAGGCGAACGGATTTTATAGAAAATTTGCTAGCTTCTGGATTGGTTAATACGATTAATCAATATGAAATGGAGAGAAATATTTAGTGTCTTTTTACAAAAAGAAAATCAAAAAAAATGAACAAGGAAAAACACGAAAAAAAAATTTATAATGACATACTAGTAGACTGCAAAGATGAATATGATCAAAATATGAGCTGGTATTATTACGTACAAGACGAGATGGATTTTCCATTTGAAGCTGAAATAGAATTAAAGAAACGAAAAGGAGAGAAGGTATTGAAGAAGGTGAACGTAATTAATTTATCAGAAGATGACACAAATTTTGAAAGAGGTTTTGAGCTCAAAGTAGCTATCGAATTAGATGATTATATAATCGAAGTACCATTAAGAGACTTGGTTGAAATAGAAGCAACAGAACGTACAATTGAAACAATAGAAACCTGGAAGTATTGGATTAAAAAATGAATATTACAGCTAGGTACTTCAGAAGAATTGGTCTTTAATAAGGCAGAGCCTTATGGATAGGAGGCACAAGGCACAGCCTTTGCGCCAGCGGGTATAGTCAAATGCTTAACAGTAACCTCTATTTTTTTAAAAAGAAAAAATGCAAAACAAAAAAAACAAAGTAATCATCGCCAACATGAGTGGCTTCTATGGAGATCGAATGAGTGCAGCCAGAGAAATGGTAGAAGGAGGCCCTATAGATTTTTTGACAGGAGATTATTTAGCGGAGTTGACGATGGCTATTCTGTATAAAGCACAAGCACGACGACCAGAATTAGGCTATGCTAGAACCTTCTTGAGACAAATGGAAGGAATCATGGGGACTTGCTTGGATAGAGGAATTAAGGTCGTTGTGAATGCAGGTGGCTTAAATCCATCGGGCTTAGCAGCGGCATTAAAAGATCTTGCAAAAACATTGAAGGTGCATCCAAAGATTGCTTATGTGGAAGGAGATAATTTAATGCCTCGATTAGCAGATTTAACAAAGAAAGGGGTTAAAATAAATCACCTAGAAAAAGATATTACGCTTGCTCAATATGGATTGCCGCCAGTATCAGCAAACGCTTATTTGGGCTGTTGGGGGATCGTCGCTGCATTGGAAGACGGGGCGGATATAGTGGTGACAGGTAGAGTAGCGGATGCCTCTGTTGTAATGGGACCAGCAGCCTATCACTTTGGTTGGAAAAGAAATAGTTGGGATGAATTAGCGGGAGTAGCAGTTGCTGGCCACATCATAGAGTGTAGTGGACAGGCAGTAGGCGGAAACTATTCTCATTTTCAGGAAATACCTACGTATAAAAATATGGGTTTCCCTATTGCAGAAGTTTTTGAAGATGGTAGTTCTATTATCACAAAGCATCCTAATACAGGCGGGTTAATTAGTGTAGGCACGGTTACGGCCCAATTACTTTATGAAGTGAATGCACCTGCTTATATTACACCAGATGTAGTAGCTCATCTTGATACTTTAGAAATCGAACAAGCAGCAAAAGATCGAGTAAGTATCAAAGGCACTAAAGGAGGTCCAGCCACAACAAGTGCAAAGGTAACGGTCAACTGCATGGGCGGCTATCAAAATAATATGACACTCCATATTGCAGGCTTAGATATTGATGAAAAGGTAGCCATTTTTAAACAATCATTCTTAGAAGCGGTCGGTGGAAAAAAGGCTTTTGATAATCTACAATTTCAATATTTAAAATCACACAAAATAGACCCCACGCATAACGAAGAAGCCTTTGCCCATCTTAGAATCAATGTAATAGATAGAGATCCTAAGAAAGCAGGGAAGATGTTTACAGCAGCTATAGTAGAAATGGCATTGTGTACGATCCCAGGCTTTTGTATGAGCCAAGCGCCAAGTCCTGCCAGTCCACGAATCGTTAATTTTCCAGCCTTAATAGATAAAAAACACTTACTGCAAACGGTGGATGTAGCTGGCAATAAAATAACAATAAAAGAAGTTATTCCCAAAGGGAAAGCGCTAACAATCAAGAAGACAAAGCCCAAGTATAACTATAAATTTAATACTAAAAAAAGCAAGAAAATATTTTTAGGCAGGCTATTTGCCGCTCGTTCAGGAGATAAAGGCGGAAATGCTAATTTGGGGGTATGGGGTAAAACCCCTGCTTCGTATGTGTTCCTTAAAGAGTATTTGACCGTCAAAAAACTAAAGGAACTATTACCAGATACGGCAGACTTCAAAATTGTACGCTATGACTTCCCCAATTTACTAGGATTAAATTTCTACTTAATCGGTTTCCTAGGAGACGGGGTAGCAGCCACCACAAAAATGGACGGCCAAGCCAAAACCCTAGGAGAATACTTACGTGCAAAAATCATAGACGTACCAGCAGAATTGATGGAGTCCTAAAAGTCCCAACGGGACGACGCAGTCGTGGGATAGACAACATCCCGTAACCTACAGTCCCAACGGGACGACATCCTGTAGCCCATGACGCAGTCATGGGAGCATTGAATCATAAAAGTCCCAACGGGACGACACCTTGTAACCCATGACGCAGTCGTGGGAAGACGACATCCTGTAACCCATGACGCAGTCATGGGAAAAAGAAAAAAATGAAAAATAACCTATTAATAAGAATCCTAGTCATGCTAGGCATATACCTAGGCCTCACCTACTACGGAGGAACCTACGGTCGAATGATTCTATACCCAATAAGGATGTTAGTAACATTCCTACACGAATTTGGTCATGCCTTCGGCGCTTTAATCACAGGCGGAAGAGTAGCAAATTTAGAAATACGCCCAGACGGCAGTGGCGTATGTTGGACAGCAGGCGGCAGTCGAGCCGTAATTTTAATGGGCGGATACATAGGCAGTGCTATATTTGGAAACCTACTATTTTATATAGGCTCTAGAGCAAACAACACGGTAGCTAAGACGACTACTTATATACTAGCCGCTACTATGGTTTTTGTGGCAGTAGGTTGGTTTACTTCTTTGTTTACAACAGGGATGTTATTGCTATTTGCATTAGCTCTATTTTTAATAGCCAATAAAACAAACTTTGATTCCGATATTCTCTTGTTCTTTGGCTTAGCAAGTATTCTTTATATCATACAAGATTTTAATGTAGGTCCTACATCAGACTTAGCACAATATGCTAAAATATTTGTAGTCATACCTGCCTTTGTATGGATGTACTTATGGCTAGGCGTGGCCTTACTCTTATTCTTCTATAATATTCGATTAATCTTTCGAGGGAATGGCGGAGCGGATAATCTATTTTTAGAAGACGACGATCAATATGCGTAATTTTTAAGAAGTCAGGGGTCAGATCGCTACGCTGTCAGATGTCAGACTTGTTATGTTGACAACGTGATGTTTCTGACAGCCATAGGCGGTCTGACAGCACAGCGGTCTGACATCTGACTTCTTAAAAAAATCATGCCTCCGCCGCTAAATGCCGAACCAAACTCCGCTTAGCTACTGGTAACAAAGTAGCTTCAACGGGATACTTCAAATCCGTTTCGATACAATATACCGCAGGCATAGTAAAAGACTTCCACCCTTTCAATAATTCTAATTTAATACTCTCATAAGTGTTGATGAAATTGCGGGCCCACTCATCCACAAAATGAGAACGAAGTGCCCGATACTGATCATTAGGACGGCTAATAAAACTGAGTTGATAATCATATACTCGTATAGTATTAGACTGTCCATCACATAAAAAGAAAAAGCCTTCATCTATATGTAGCGGCAAAATACCTACGGGAGTAATCGCTAAGCTATTTTCTACAAAATCATAAAAGTCAGCACCCGCTGAAACAGTTCCCTTCATCGTTTGCATAGCATAGTGAACGATGTCTTCAATCTGCATAATTAATTCACTATCCCCAATCATTTCTTCATAAATTAGGCGTAAGTTTTCTAACTGCACATTTGTTAGTTTCTTAGGAAACTGACTTTGCAGTAGCGCTTTATTCTTTCTGAATTTTTGTAGATTATTATAATGGAAAATTAGGTCAGATAACTGTGGATATAACTGGTTGTTATTGAACGCTTGATCTATGCGACGTAGATAAGCTAAGAGCGTATATTTTTTAGATTCAAAATCTATATTACCTTCGACGAACCAAGTCTCTGATAGTGTATTCATAGTTTGGTGATATTTGAAAATAGAATTGTTAATTTCTTAATTAAAGACATTATAGAAAATATAATTCTTTTTTACAAATAAATAACCAAATTTAATTACATAAAAATATCTATTAAATTGAGTGTAAAACAAAGTTGGGGCAGCGTCCCTACGTCCACGTCTTGTCATCCCGCAGGGATATGTACCGTCCCTACGTCCTATTATACTATGTGAAGTATGCGTGGAGGTAGTAATAGTACAGACCGATCACTTCCAGTGGAATATCGTCAACTTAAGAGTAGATCGTCGAAGTTTTTAAACCAAAATCGTCAGGCTAAGAAGCTAGAAACCATTGTAGCAAAACCAATAAAATGGGAAAACAGTGAGGGCAAAAAACAGTCACTTATATTAAACGCTACTATAACAAGTCTATAGACAGAACGCTAAACAAAGGGGGCTTCTACAACCTAAAATTCTTACACTTTGCCTAAAGTCATTATCTGCCCAAGATAGTGGGGACTTAGATACTATAAATCGAAGGATATTATATCTCTATTTTATAGCATATTTAGATCGGGATAGAGGGAAGGTGTTTTCTTATTTTATTTACCTTGTGTTTTAGGTGCACTGCAAAGTTTAATATAAGGTGGAAGTTACAAACTTCAACCATCGATCGTGCAAGGATTAAAAACTATGGAATTGGTCCTAGTAGGGATACTTTATTCGATACTATCCTAGCATGCTTTCCTTAAGTTGACGACATTCCACTGGAAGTGATCGGATGAATTAATTGGCTGCTCCAGAATCGTTTGACACCCTATTAAATTTTAAGTGGAACACGGAGACACGGAGTTATAGAAAACACTGCATCTCTATAACTCCATGTTCAATTAGGTAATATTGTTATGCCTTACCGCACCAAAATCATCTTTTTGGATTTAGACCCAAATGGCGTATTTAATTGATAATAGATAAAACCCGTAGGTAGATTTAATTTATTTATTAAAAATTGATTGTGGCCTACCTTACCTTCCTGCTTGATTACATGTAACACCCGACCTATTTCATCTCTAAGAACCAATTCCACTTTACTAGCGCTAGGTAATTGATAGTCGATGATCGTTTGTTGGCGGAATGGATTCGGTTTGTTTTGATAGAGTTCAAAAACACTAGATGTGTTAGGTTCTTCAAAGTTTAATTGAATATCCATCAATTGTCCTTCCTTATCATAAGCTTCTACTCCTGTTGGTCTATAGCTAAAAGAGAATACATCGTGTAGCGATATGTTTTCTACTGCTACAATATGTAAAGTAAATAAGCTTGTTGAAAGATCTGGGTCGATCTTAGGTTCTTGTATTCCTAATGGAGCATTCCAACTAGCGGTTAACCAATTTTGTGCTAAATTATTTACCCCAAAGTGCCTTGACTCCATTAAGTTAGCTGCTACTTTTTGAACAGAAATTCCTTGCCAATTTAAAGTAAACTGAAAGCCTTGGACCGTTTCAATTTCCTTGGTATTAAATGTTATTTCATATTGCTCCCCCGCTTTTAATTCTTGATCAGTTAATAATAAATTAAGTACTTCAGGGCTCTTTCTTACTGTGGTCGTATAAAGGCTGTTTGCTTGCGCATTGCCATTAATATCTCCAATTTTGACGCCAATGAAATTGATGGTTTTATCAGCATTCAATTGTTCAACTATTCCAGTCTCTGGTAAATCACTGTCTAAAGGATTGGTACTAGAAAGATGGAAAGAGGCGTCAATAAATCTCCAACTAGTATTGTTTTGGAAACCTTGATCAATAGCCAAAATCATTCTTCGTAGTTGCACCAAATCAAAAGCAGTAATCGTTTTGGAACGATTAATATCCGCAGCAATCCATTGGTAAGGATTTTGAAAAGGTTGTACTCCTAGAATGTGTTTAGTCATTAAAACTAAATCAAAAGTACTGACACCATTCAAGGGATTAAGATCGTTGTTTGGGATGACTGTATAATCGTTATTTGCAGGTACGTCAAAATGATATAAGCCATTTGATTTGGTCGTATAGCTTTCCGTAGCAATCGACATTTGAGTTTGCTCTATTGCAAGCCCTTTCCAATTTTTTGCTACGCCACTAATACGTAGCATCGAAGTGTCTGTGGCAACTACATTACTACAGGCATTATTATTATCCTGTACGTCAATATAAGTGGTACAAGAATTCCAATTACCTTTATTATCTGCTACATATAATTTCACTTCTTGACGACCTAAATTTTCGCAAGTAAATACTAATTGATTTGGTAAGGTGTTCATTTCGCCATAGGCTGAAGGAGACTTGATCTCTAAATTCGAATGCCAAATACTTAGCTGATAGTCAGAACATTGACTAAAATCATTTACACTTAAATCACTTGCCCATGTTTCTACCATTCCTGTTGGCATTAATTCAATAGCTAATCCATGATAACAGTAAGCTAATAAATCACATATCACGGTATCTACTACTTCTTCAAAAGGTGGTGTTGAAGTAACATCTTCTATAATTGTATCTTGTACTTCTGAGACAGTTGTATCTTGAATAACGACAATATCAGCTACAGGGAAAAGATAGACAACAGCAGGATCATGATCGTCTTCATCTATTATACCTAGACCATCTATTCTATTATCATTAACTGGATCTGCACCTGCATCATTTCCTATTGTTCCATCTGGTTCAGAATCTGCGTCTACTTCTTTTGATCCACTCGGTGTTTTTGCGGCATGGCTGATCTCTCCGATATTTAAAATGAATGGCTCATTAGTAGTTGCGCTTACATTTAAATTGATTAGTAGGGTAGTGCTATCCATTATAGCAAGGCTATCAATAATGTAATTAGCGATACTGCCATTGAGTAGCCAGTCATTACTATTACCAGTAGCCGTAGCCGTATTAGTTGCTGGGAGGAAAAATAAATTACTAGGAATATAATCGGTTATATTTATATCGTATGCCATAGTATTACCTTGGTTATAAACGGTCATTTCATAAGCTACAACGGACCCAGGAAAAACAGAGGATGCTTGGCCAGCTGCTAACTTTTTAGTAAGTGCCAAATCAAATATTTCAATCAATTCAAAATCGCTATCATCTTCATCGCCATTGGAATTATCGGTAGCATTATCTTCCATTTCTCCATCATTGCTTGGATCATTGTCAGGAGTGCTATCAATATCATCGACGATTGTTCCAGAAGGATCTTGCGCCATACTAATTTCGCCAGTATTTTTCCAAGCATCAGG
>JALZWC010000679.1 GCA_023300255.1 Saprospiraceae bacterium
AAGGAACCGTAGCCCAGCTATGCTTAATTTTTTAGCATTCCTTAGAAGAAAAAATGTCTAGCTTAAAACGACCAATTTATTCTTACACTTTGCCTTATATGTACCAAAAATGCGAAAAAAGGTACATATTATTAATACAAAGTCAAGTTAACTGTTGATTGACTTATGCTGTTACTAATACTTTACAGGCTATTAAAATTATAGTTGTTAAGAGTAGGTCTTACAGAATTTAATTTATGCGATCTGCATAAGTAACTACGGAGTAGTTGAATTTTGAATAACCTCGGATGAAATCCGAGAAATTTAAGATACTCACTCATAATCTGGCAACTACGGAGTAGTTGAATGAAGCGTTTGGCTACTTTCAAATTCAACTACTCCGTAGTTGTTAGAGGTTGACATCGAAAACCCTCGGATTTCATCCGAGGTTATTCAAATTCAACCACTCCGTGGTTGGCGATTTATCTGTACAGGTCGCATTCGAATTTATTGAAAAACTAAAATAAACAAGATCTCTCTACTCACATAAATAGAAAGACCAAAACGTCATAGACTATACAGTTTTGTAGGAAATCAACTCGCTTCGCTTGTTGATTGGCTACTCAGGCTGGAAGCCTAAGCTACGTAACCATTAAATACTACAAACAATCTTCATTAATCCCTAAAACAAATTTATTTTTAATATCAATAGATACTGCTGTTTCCGCTCCTTTGAATCCTGTTATTTCTTCATTCTTCAATCGTAATTTTGCTTGGTCGCTCAATGGTTTGGCTAATGGAATATAAGACCAATGCCACTTTTCTTCGTTATAACCATCTGGTCGGCCTCCTGGACCTTTAGGGGTATAAGGTTGACAAAATCCAAATGCAGGAGCATTGGCAACTAACCAGTTATATTCTTTTAATCCTTGTCCTTTTTCAAAATAACTATTCTCAAAATCATTAATATCTATATCAGTTCCCCAATGATGTCTGGAACTTCCTGGCATAGAACTCCATCTTAGTATTTTTAAAGCGCGTTCTTTCGGGATAGGCGTGGACTTTGCTAGATTTTCTCCTCCTTGTACTTTTCTTTCGCCGGTCCATTTAGCTTCCCATATTCCTTTTTGTGCTTCAAAGTTTCTGGTTGCGGAACGAATCGTAAGCGTGATGCCATCTTTTTTAGCCGCCTCGTACATTTTTTTAAAAGAAGCCCAAGTATCTTTATGTAGGTATCGACTATTACCATCTGAGTATGGTGGCTTGACTAGCACAAAATCAGGATGCTTAACAGGATCGAATCGCCCCATTATATAGGCTAAGGTAATCGTAGAGTCTATTGCAATATTTGGTACTGGGTTCGCCATTACTTGCTTTTGAATAGACGGTGCGGCTTCTTTTACTTCTTTAGGCATTTCTTGACACGAAAAAAGTAAAAGGCTTATTAATACTGGTAGGCTATTTTTCATAATACTATTTTGTAGTTCTTTAGAACTGTTTAGTAACAGTCCTATTAATTTGTAATGTGCAAATTAATCATCCCTTCTAAAAATTCCCTACATTCACCTTATTTATTAGAGATTATTAGCAAGATTATCAAAGGAGTAGATATTTTTTCAACACGGATTCACGGATTATTGGCATCTACTAATCCGTGAATCCGTGGTAAAATTATTATCAACTACTCCGCTTTTTGTATAAGCTTGCCAGATTATACGAAAATCTACTCACAAAAATCAAACGCACTTGAATATAATCATCGGTTGTTCTGGAAGTACAGGCAGTTCTTTATTAAAGACTATGCTAAATAGACATACCCAGATTTTCTCTGGGCCAGAAACCTGTCTATTCGCTTTTCCACAAGTCTATGACAATTGGGAAAGGTATCAGTCTACCCTATTGAAAAATCTAACAACAGATGGATGGGTGATTCGGAAAGGGATCAATTTATTACAACCTGCCTATGGCTGGACTCCAGAGTCATTGGCATCAACTATATTAAAAGCTCCCGACTTCAAAAATTTTGTTGCTACTTTTTTTAATAAATCATTAGTCCTTAATAAAAAGAAATACTGGATTGAAAAAACGCCTGTTAATGCCTATGGCTTTCGTTCTTTTTTAGAAGCGTATCCAACTGGTAAAACGATCCAGATCGTAAGAAACCCATATGATACGGTCGCTTCTTTAATAGCGCGTGGCATGAATCCGTATTATGCAGCTGGCTACTATATATATAATACGGCAATCGCTAGCTCTAGTAATATAGATACTCGGTATTATCAATTAACGTATGAAAATTTAGTCGCACAGCCAAGACCTACTTTAGAAAAATTATTTCACTTTTTAGACCTACCCTTTGAAGAAAACATCATAGCGGCTAAACACGAACAACGAAAAGAACCAACTACTATGGATGGTTGGAAGCACCATGAAACAGCAGCCGTTCAAGCCTCTAGTATTGGTCGCTTTAAAGAATTATCACTTGCCCAACAATCCTTAATTCAAACTGCTCTAAGTACTTTTAAAATTCATCCTGCTTATGAAAAAAAATACCACATTAAGTATACTACCTGCCAAGAACTCTGCGAAGTGCTAGGGTACAATTTCCAAACGACCATAGATACTAAACACTTAGCTACCTTAAAAAAATATTATTGGAAAAGTCGATTAGGTAGAGTGCGGCATCAAGGATGGCAAGCGGTGAATTCCTTTCCTGGAGATTGGGTTGCATGAAAATTAAGAGGAAGGCTATACCACGAACCTGTCGAGTCTATCTAGCCAAATAGACTCGACAAGTTCGTGGTTGAAATTTTTCTAATTTGTTATGCGTCTATTTTTAAATTAGCAAAAACTATAAAAATAACTTATTCACATATTCATTTGATTTATAAGCATTTAAATAAAAAATATTCTTTTTAGCTTTTAAGATTTGATTTTCATGGTGAGTAAATGGGGGAGGAGTTTAAAATACTTTGCTGACAAAAAAGGAAATTCATCTTTCATGCCTACGGCAGATAAATTAAGAAGCAAATAAAAAAAGAAAACTTTTAGAAGCTTTAGCCTAAAAGGCTTGCTTCAGTTTTTATGGCGAGTAAATAGAAAAAGAGTTTTAAATACTTCGGCTGATAAAAAAGAAACTTTATCTTTCAGTCGGCAAATTCGAAAAACAAAAAAAAGCCTGTAGCTAACAATGGCTACAACGGCAATACTCCCTAAGGGTCGTACTGCGTGTAGCCGGGGACGTTAG
>JALZWC010000680.1 GCA_023300255.1 Saprospiraceae bacterium
CCGATGTAGTAAAAGGACTTAGGGATAGAATAATTTCAGAAGGCCACGCCAAAGCACTAAAGGGTTTAGAAAAAATAGATCAGCAATTATTTGTTTTCAAACAAATTAAAGAAAAGGACTTGTCTGTACGAGCAACGGAAAGTTTGTGCGCGGCCATGAAGAATCAATCTTCCAAGAAAAGGTCAAAAACGGCTAATCCTTATCAAGGTTTTATAGATCAAACGACTCGAAGTATTAGTGCTTTTTGCGGCAATAAAGTACAAGTAAAAGTAAATCATAAAGGAAAAGGCCAAATTGTTATTCCTATTGAAGACTTCGACCAATTGGAATTTTTAAAAGATAAAATGCAGTAGTTGAGAAGTCAGATGTCAGATCGCTGCGCTGTCAGGTGTCAGACGTATGACTTTGACTACCAAACGCTTACTAATATTACTTAAACAGCCAACCACCTGGTTAGAGTCTCACAGTCAACATCATACATCTGACTTCTGACAGTTCCAAAGGAACGATCTGACGGCTGACTTCTCTATTAAAACTATGGACCCTAAAGAAATCCTCTCCGTCTCTCTAATTCTATTTTCTGTTATTGATATTCCTGGTTCTATTCCTATTGTTATCAGTATGAAGGAGCAGGGAAAAATTATAGAATCTGCCAAAGCGACCCTAGTAGCAGGTGCCCTTATGGTCATATTTTTATTTACTGGAGAAGCCTTATTAGGCTTATTTGGTATAGATGTACAATCATTTGCTATAGCAGGTGCTTTGATTATTTTTCTAATTGGCTTAGAATTAATCTTAGGGGTAGAAATTTTTAAATCCAAACCAGATTCCTCCGAAAAAGCAACCATTGTGCCGATCGCTTTTCCCTTAATTGCAGGAGCGGGTACAATGACCACAATTATTTCGCTCAAAGCAGAATATGCACAGACAAATATCCTTATTGGTATCCTGATTAATTTAATAGTAGTTTATATTTTCTTACGTAGTTCTAATTGGATTAAAAAGAAGATGGGGAAAGGTGGGATCGCTATCTTAGAAAAAGTATTTGGTATTATACTATTGGCAATTGCTATTAAACTATTTAAATCTAATATTGAATTTATTCGGTAAAAAATAAAATACCCTAAAAATAGAAGTTGTTTAAAAATGAATCGATTCATTCTTAAACAACTTCCTAATTACTTATTTGTTTTAGCAGCTAATCGCTGTCTCTTTCTTACTTTCCAAGGCGCATTCTTTTGCCAATTTCCAGCCATAATACATCCGTAGGGTAAGATTTCATCTATTACATTACCTAAACCGAATTCTTCCATTTGATTTCTTACAGTCTTCGCATTTTTATAAGCAGAAGGCAATTCTGTAATATCTATTTCATTAGAAAAGAATCTAACATCTAGTCCCTGTGTTTCCTCTTCAAAAATCGCTTCTATAGTTTGGTCTGCTTTAGATTTTCGATGTTGTGTTCTACTCAAATTTCTACCAGCACCATGTGGCGCAAAACCCAAATTAGTAGCGGTCGTTTCGCCTTCTACTATCAAAATAGGTTCTGACATATTTAAAGGAATTAATCTCGGACCTGTGATATCAGGCATAAAGCTTTGGTCCAATGGTGTAGCACCTTTTGCGTGATAGAACAAATCTCCTTGCTTAAAAACAAAATTATGCTCATTCCAAAATCGGTTTTTAGCCGTTACGCCAATTTTTGCTAATGCAGCATCGTGGATGACAGTATGATTTTGCTTTGTCCAATTTCTAATAATTTGTAAAGCTGCCCAGTATTCTTGTCCATCTTCGGTATCAAAGGGAATCCATGCATTCTGCTTTAAAGTATCCTTTGATAATCTTCTTCTATATCTCTCTGCTTTTTTCATTCCATGAGTATACAATCTAGCACCTACTGCTCTAGAGCCATGATGCGTAACGATCATTGTATTACCTGTTTTTTTGGATTGACCTACATATAAAAAATGATTCCCATCTCCTTGTGTACCCAACTGTGCTCTGGCAATTTTGATCATCTGCTTATCTCTCAAATAGCTATTGCCCTCGAATGCAGTTAGTAACTCTGTAGGAAATCGAAATTGAGATGCTCTATCTCTTCCTCCTGGTCCGAAATGTGTACTAGCGAATGCAGCATCCAATACTTCTTTGGGCTCGACTTTCCCACAATCAGTTAACATTAAGGAACAACAAATATCTGCACTATGCAGACCTGGATGAATAGCATTTTTTGTAACTACTATACCTCCGACAGGAATAGTTCCTATACCTCCCGTGGGACAAGCATCAGGCATAATAGCACCATTCACAACTGTTGGTGTTTTCATTAGTTCAGTCATAGTAGCAATAACAGAAGCGACATTTTGCTTTTCTAAATCATTCTCTCCTCTTATATTAATAGCAAATGGAACTACTTCTTGATGTAGTTCAATCATTGGTGGTGCTTCAAATTGTTCTAAATAAGTCAACATCGCCTCCTTATTTAATTGATTACTATTAATATGATCAATTGCTTCCTGAAACCATTTGTCTGGCATGAACCCTAATTCAATTAAGGTATGTCCGTTTATTTTAATTTGTTCTTGCATTTTTTAAAATTTTAAGAGTAGCTTATGGAATATCCATACATCATCTTTTAATGATAATACAAAGCTATCCTGTAACTACGCAGTCATTCTGCGTAGTTGTAAAATAATTGTAACTTTGTTGTATGGCTATCAATAAAAATGCATTAATTCGTTACAAAACGATCAACAAATGTCTACAAAATAAGTTCCGTAAGTGGACTTTAAATGATTTACTAGAAGCTTGTTCGGATGCATTATATGAATATGAAAATAGAGATGTTACGATCAGCAAAAGAACAATCCAGTCGGATATACAAATGATGCGCAGTGATAAGTTGGGCTATAATGCTCCCATCATTGTCTATGAAAAGAAGTTTTATAAATATGAAGACGAAAATTACTCTATTACCAATATTCCAATAACAGAACTAGATATGAGTATTCTAGCGGAAACAGTAGAAGTCTTGAAACAGTTTAAAGACTTTTCTTTGTTTTCAGAATTAAATGGGGTTATTCAAAAACTGGAAGATAAAGTATATAGTCAAAAATCTAAGCAGTCAGCTATTATCCATTTGGATAAGAATGAAAACTTAAAAGGATTAGCTTATTTGGATAGTCTTTACCAAGCTATTCTTAAAAAGGTATGCTTGACAATTAGCTATCAATCTTTCAAAGCAAGGAATCCTTCCTCCTTCACTTTTCATCCTTTCCTCTTAAAAGAATTTAATAATAGATGGTTTGTTATTGGAAAAAAAAGCAGCTTAGAACCTATTCTCACGCTTGCGCTGGATAGAATTGTAACTATAGATATTGACCTTCAAACACCTTACATTTCTGAGTCTTTTAATGGAGACGACTATTATAAAAATACAATTGGAGTGACTGTTTTAGATGCTCGACATATTAAAGAGATCATTCTAAAATTAGATCGAACTAATGCCCCTTATGTCCTTACGAAACCCTTTCACCACTCTCAGCAAGTACTAGAGCGATTTCCTGACGGTAGTGTTACGATAAAAATTGAGGTACATTTAAATTTCGAATTGGACCGACTTATTCTTGGTTTTGGAAATGCTATTGAAGTAATAGCACCAAGGCAACTTAGAAAAAAAATAAAAAATAAACTAAGTGCTGCCCTAAATTTATATAAATAGAGTGTAAACCCAAGTTGGAACAATTTCAATCTAAGTAGTCCGATCATTTCTACAGACTATCCCTTAATAGTTATGAAATATATGTAGCCGCCAAATTTATTTGACAGGCTTTAGGGAGCAGGAAATAAATAAGGTACCAGAAGATGTGGTTTTAGTTTGTTCTTATACAAGGCGCAAAAAACGGAGTTATGCCGTAGCATAATGAGTAT
>JALZWC010000681.1 GCA_023300255.1 Saprospiraceae bacterium
GAACCGTAGCCCAGCTATGCTTAATTTTTTAGCATTCCTTAGAAGAAAAAATGTCTAGCTTAAAACGACCAATTTATTCTTACACTTTGCCTTAGTAATAAAAATTTATTTATTTTGCTGTATGAAGAAGAAAAAAAGGTTTCTATTTCAAGTGATTTTATGGGGTGTTATTTGGATGATTTTGAGTTTCGCTCAAAATATGGAAGCCCCCTTTATATTAGGAAATATACCTGTCTTTATTTTTCAAATTAGTTTAATTGCATTTTTAATCTATTATGGAGCTTTGAATTTATTTATAAAAAAAAGATATGTACATTTTCTTTTTCTTTCTTTATTTCTCATTGTTGGCGCTTCTTTAATCAGTACTTTTTTTCTAGGATTCTTTAGAGGAGGTCCTCCAGAAATAGTTCCTGATTTTAGGAGAGGACTTAGACCACCAATTTTTTTACATCTTACTCAAGGACTATTATTATTAATCGCTTATTTACTAGCCCTTTTTATTGAGGGGATTCATTTTTTGCAAAAAAAAGAACAAGAAGCGATGCTAATAAGAAACGAGGCATTGCAGTCGGAACTGAAGTTGTTAAAGTCTCAAATTAATCCCCATTTTTTATTTAATACACTAAATAATATTTATGCATTGGCGGGGATAGATTCAAATAAGACCCAGCAGAGCATTAGTTATTTATCAGAGATGTTGCGATATGTATTGTATGAGTGTGAGCGACCTTTTGTGTCTCCTCAGAAAGAGGTAAAGTATATTGAAAACTATATCAAACTATTTTCTTTAAAAAGCAGTAAAGCATATCCTATAAAATTGGAATCCCATATTATGGATTCGGCTATTAATATTGCACCAATGATATTAATCCCTTTCGTTGAAAATGCTATAAAGCATAGCTACGTGGAAAAAATAAAAGATACGTTTGTGCATATCTTTTTAAGGGTAAGTACCGAATCTATTTATTTTAAAATTGAAAATAGTATTCCTGAAGAAGTCTTAGGTAAAGATGGGGTAGGGGGAATTGGTTTAGAGAATGTTCAAAAAAGATTAGCTATATTATATCCTGCTAATCATGAACTACTGATAAAAGAAAATGAAAACATATTTAAAGTTGAGCTAACGATAAACCCAAAAACAGATGCTTAAATGCCTAATTATAGATGATGAAGAATTGGCAAGAGGATTAATAAAATCCTATATCGATAAACTAGATTATTTAGCGATAGTAGCTGACTTTGAAAGTCCTTTAGCTGCCTTACCTGTTTTGAAGAAAGAAGCAATAGATCTGATATTTTTAGATATTCAAATGCCTGATTTAAAAGGAACAGATTTTGCTAAATTGATTGATCCTAAAACAAAGATTATTTTTACTACTGCGTATTCCGAATATGCTTTGGAAGGATTTGAATTAAATGCTTTAGATTATTTATTAAAGCCGATTACCTTTAATCGTTTTTTAGTAGCAGTGAATAAAATGGGATTGGATACTACCTCTAAAATTTCTAGTGATACACTTACTATTAAATCAGGTTATGATTTACACAAGCTGAAATTTTCAGAAATTTTGTATATTGAAAGTGCTAATGAGTATGTGGTGTTTAATACTATTGATGAAAAAATTACAAGTCACCAAAGATTGAAAGGCCTAGAAGAGGTTTTAGATAGTACTATTTTTAAGCGGGTGCATCGTTCCTTTATTATTAATAAAAAAAAGGTAACTGCGTTGAAAGGAAAAGATTTATTTATAGGAACTATTAAAATTCCAATAGGTAATAAATTTTATGAAGCAGTGAAAAAGGATTTATTTTAAATTTTATGTTTCATCCGACTACTTCAAAGTGGATTATCGTCAACTTAAGAAAAGCATGGTAGGATAGTCCTAGTTTGTAATTGCGATTCCATACGATTACCTAATATTCGTATAGCATCGAATAAAGTATCACTACTAGAACCAATTCCATAATCTTTAATCCTTGCACGATCGATGGTTGAAGTTTGTAACTTCAATCTTATATTGAACTTTGCAGCGCACCTAAAACACAAGGTAAATAAAGTAAGCTAATACCTTCATTCTATCCCGATCTAAATATGCTATAAAATAGAGATATAATATCTTTCGATTTTATAGTATCTAAGTCTCCACTATCTTGGGGCAGGTGATGGATTTTAGACTTTGGGAATGGCTTAATAAGAGATTTAAGTTACAAACTTAAACCATCGATTGTGTGAGAATTTTAGCTTGTGGAAGCCCCCTTTGTTCAGGGTTCTGTCTATAGATTTGTTATGGTATAGCTTAATATAAGTGAGTATTTTTGACCTCACCGTTTTCCCATTTTATCGGTTTTTATCATTCCTTAGCCTGATTTTGGTTTGCAAACTTCGACGATCTACTCCTTAGGCAAAAAGTGAGAATAAATTAGGAATGTGTATGGAATAAGTTCGTAATTTAGGGTAGCTTATTTTGTTCTTAGTTTTTGCTTTAATGAAGGAGAATTGTTGATACTTTGACTGAGTT
>JALZWC010000682.1 GCA_023300255.1 Saprospiraceae bacterium
TTCGTTTACAAACAACGAAATTTGGTCATTTTTTAAGCGAAATTCATCTCTATTCTCTGCTCTCTATTCTCTGCTCTTTTCTTATGTATAGTAGTATGAGTTACGGAGCTATTGTATGGGCAATCCCTTGTGGTTGCCCTACTTAGCAGGAGCAACCACAAGGGATTGCCCATACTGCAAACTAAACTCAAGGAACAATGTTAGACGGGTAGCCCCAAAACTCACGTTATTTAGTAGGTCTTTATGGTCTTTTAGAATCAGATATGATAGATAGGAAAGGAATAAGGCCACTATAACAGACTTTTTGACTATATTTCCATACTACCTTCACCTTGTTTTACCGTTGCTTAATATAAAGCAATCAGCTACCTTTGCAAATTAATTATTGTAAAAATTACACTTACTATCAAATGGATATTGTAAATCATCAAAATACTAAGATTGTTGCGACAGTCGGACCAGCATGTAGTGACTATTCTAAATTATTGGATTTAGTTAAAGCTGGAGTGGACATCTTTAGATTAAACTTTTCACATGGTACTCATAGCGACCATCAAAAGGTAATCGAGCATGTTACTGCGATTAATAAAGAACACAAGTTACATATTGGCATTTTAGCTGATTTGCAAGGGCCTAAATTGAGAGTAGGAAAAATAGAAAATAATGCGCTTCCTATCGAGAAAGGAGACATCTTAACTTTTGTGAATGAGGAATGTCTAGGTAATAAGGATAAAATTTACATGAGTTATGAGCGTTTTGCTCAAGATGTAAAAGTGGGGGAAAAGGTATTAGTAGATGATGGTAAATTAGTTTTTGAGGTAGACTATACTAATGGGATTGATACTGTTCGATTAAAGGCATTATATGGAGGAGTGTTGTCTTCTAACAAAGGAGTCAATTTACCTAATACTAAAATATCGCTGCCTTCGCTTACGGAAAAAGACGTAAAGGATCTAGATTTTATGCTAACGCAGCCAGTCAATTGGATTGCCTTGTCTTTCGTTCGTTCTGGCAAAGACATGAAGGATTTACGAAAACGTATTGAAGCTAAAGGACATCCTGCAAAGACGATTGCGAAGATTGAGAAGCCGGAAGCAATCGAAAAAATTGATAAAATCATCAAGGAATCGAATGGCATTATGGTAGCGCGTGGAGATTTGGGTATTGAAGTGCCTATGGAACAATTGCCTACGTTGCAAAAAATGATTATTAATAAATGTATTCAGCGAGCCAGACCATGTATTGTGGCCACTCAAATGATGGATAGTATGATTACGAATCCTTCCCCGACTAGAGCAGAGATTACAGATGTAGCGAATGCTGTTTTAGATGGGACGGATGCAGTGATGCTTAGTGGAGAAACTTCGGTTGGTAATCACCCTGTATTAGTAGTGGAGGCGATGAATAAGATTATTGAAGAGACGGAGAAGCACTATTCAATGGAAGGTAGAAGACCGAAGCCTGCAAAAAAGTCAAGAACCTATTATTCAGATACGATTTGTTTGGCTGCTGCTAAAGTTGCTTCTGATGTTTCTGCTAAGGCCATCCTAGGGATGACTACTTCTGGATATACTGCTTTCAAGGTATCCAGTTTTAGACCAAATAGTAATATCTTCATCTTTTCAGATAAAGTAACTATGTTAAATACGCTCAACTTAGTCTGGGGTGTAAAATGCTTTTACTATGATAAATTTACAACAACGGATGAAACGATCGTAGATGTAGTCAAGATCTTAAAGGATAGTAATTGGGTAGAAAAAGGGGATATGGTAGTCAATTTGGCAAGTATGCCTATCACCCAACGTTATAGAACGAATATGTTTAAATTAACTTTAGTGGATTAAAAAGTAGGTAAGAAGTAAGAAGTAAAAAGTAATAGGTAATAGGTAAGAAGTAAGAAGTAATAGGTAAGAAGTAATAGGTTAAAGTATCACTTACTTATTACCTATTACTTCTTACCTATTACCTACTCCGCGCCACTCAAGTTCACCATTAATACTTCATCTTGGGTTCGTGTTTGAATAGCATCATATACTGCTTCATGTATTTTTTTTCTAATACCTAAGCGCATTAATTTGTTGTTTTTAGGATCTGGATAAATTCTATTTGCTAAGAAAATATAGACTAATTCTTCATCTGGATCTACCCACACACAAGTACCAGAGAATCCTGCATGACCATAAGAGCTAGGAGAAGCAACAGGGGCGATAGTGAAATTTTTCCCAGGTTTGTCAAATCCTAATCCTCTGTGGTTGCCGTGACCTGCACTTGTAAATAAATTTATCGTCTCAGGAGTCAAATACTGTTTTCCTCCATAAGCTCCTCCATTTAATAGCATTTGAAAAAGAATCGCTAAATCTTCTGCATTTGAAAATAAACCAGCGTTTCCGGCGATGCCTCCATGCAGTGCAGCTGTTTCATCATGTACAAATCCTCTTAACTCAGTTTGTCTCCAACGATCATTTTCTTGTGTCGGGGCGATCATTGTTTCTGGTATTCTAGTCAATGGATTGAATAAACAATACCTTAAACCTAGAGGATCATAAAAGGTTTTCTTGACGTACTCATTAAGTCCAAGGCCAGTTTCCTCTTCTATCAATTTTTGAAGGATATAGAAATTAACATCGCCATAATAAAAAGATCGGTACTTATATTTATTGGGTTGAACTAATTTATTAACTTTCTTCCATATTTCACGTGTTGTTTCTGGTGTGATATAGAAATCTTTAGACACTACTTGGGAGTGAGTAAGACTTTTCTTGGAGCAGTAATAGCTAGAGCAATCAGCAGTTGATTCTTTGGTATAAAGATATCTACCAATAGGCATATTCCTTTGTAAACCAGATTGATGAATCAATAATTTGGTTAGCGGTATATTTCTAATGGTAGAATATTTAGGCAAAGTCATTTGCTTGCCTAAAGTTGCAGTTGTACTGATCCTACCTTCCTCATTTAATTTCATAATTGCAAGCGTAGTAGCAGCTACTTTCGTTATAGAGGCGATATCATATAAATCAGACCGTTCTACTGTTTGTTGTCTGGTATAGGTATGATGTCCAAAACTTTTAGAGTAGATGATTTTTCCTTCTTTTGCGACTAGTACTTGACAACCAGGCATCGCTTTATTATCAATAGCATATTGAGCAATCTCATCAATTTTATTTAAGGCATTAGGATCAATTCCTACTTCTCTTGGATTAGCTCTTAGTAACCTACTGATAGAAGTCTTACCCTTATGTCCTCTTGGAAGTTCTTTAGAAATTGCTAGGGGTAACGTTCCATGAATCTCGTTACTACCGAAAAGTACTTGTGCTGCTATCTTTTCAGTTATTTTATTTCTATCAAATAATTGAACGCTAGGAATAGTAGGATCAATTAATTGTAAATTCATAGGGTTCCCAAAGTTTACTATGGTTACCTCATTATATTTATTTAGAGTATCTATTGATTGTAAAAAAGCAGCATGCTTATCTGCCGATAAATTAATTTGATCCAATGCAATAATGAATAGAGAAGATTGACTATCAAAGTCTAAGGAATCTATTTCATTTACTTCATTTGGTTGATGTAATTTATAACTACAGTTTGCATAGTCAAAAACCGTCCGTTGAAATACTTGCATCTTTTCTGGACCTACATGAATGACTCTTCGCATTTTGCCATACGAAGCGTCCAGAGGAATAATACCATTGGGATCATTTCCGAATATGGCGGACTGTTCAAAGAGTTCTGTTAAATTTTCAGTAGATATTTTTCTAATACTTCGCTCAATCTTATTATATGCTAATTTCTTGTACTCTTTTGTAGGTAGTCCAAGTTTAGCTTTAGTTAGTAATAGCCGTTTTACCTGTTGGTCAATGTGTTTGATAGCTATTTGCCCTTTAGTGACCAAACTCTTCAGTTGTTGGATGGAAGGAAGAATCTCTTGTTCGTTCACAATATAGGTATCCGCACCAGCATAGATTAAATCTAGCAAAGAAACCTGCTGATCGATAGCGCCAATGATTAAGCCCTCAAAATTGTATTTTTCTTGAAGATGATTTTTAAAGAAATTAGGCGATTTAATTTGTTCTTTATTTGCCAGAAAATTGTCTGCTTCTATAAAGACACCAGATAAGCCAGCCTCCATGAAAGCTTTATAAGCAAAGGTATATTCCTTTTTATTGCTCGTAGGTTTGTCAGGATTAGGTAAGCTAAACCCTCTTAAAATAGATAGAATCTGTTGCTTTTTTAATTGAGCAATTTGATCATTTGTTCTGTTAAAAACAGTACTAAATTCTTGTTCATTAGATAAATTAGAATAAGTTTTGTCTGCTTTATTATAAATCGTAATATTTGGAGCAAGGCTACAATTAATATCTAGTGTTGATTGATCTTGTAAAAGCGTTCTAAATAAGGAAGCTTTTAATAATTCATCATCAATACTGCTCATACCAGCAGGGGAAGGTAAGTTTTCAAGATCGGTTAACTGATTGTTTATAGAGACACATTGATCAGATAAATTTAATAAAGGGAGCTGGCTGTTTTTTTGTGCCAAGTTTTTTGTAGTAACATATTTATATAAGGAAGTACCTTCTATTAATAGCCCACCTGGTTGAACAGCTTTAGTTAAACTATCCAACCTTTTAGCATCACTTGCATTGGTTTTTATTATAAAAAGTTGACCCAACTTAGCGTCAAGAGACATCGTAGACAATACACTATCTGTCCATGAGATATCATGAGATATAGGTATAGTTGCATTTGAGGACTGGCCAGTTAAAGAGGTATAGAAGCAAAGGCCGACTAATACACTTAAGTATCTTGGATAAGTTGTTGTCATGAGATTAATTTGTTCCTATTTAATAATCGTGTAAGCCATATAAGGAATGGTGTAAGAATGTACATGTATTCTCCTACCATTACTAAAGAGGGTAGACTCTACACTATTTTGTGTTTTACCTTTATATGATACTCTAAAATTACTTTCTCGTGTAAGTTTTCTCGAAGGAAATTAACATAGGGGGCGGAGGACAAATAAGCTTTAGTAGTAACGAACAAATCCATCCAAATGCGGAAGTCGTTGTTTTTTCGTTACTAGAGGGTAGGGGAGGTTTAATCCGTCTAATCATATTAAACGAATTAAAATATATTTGTTTTCTTTTTTATGTTAAAATGGTTTTTTGTTGTTGAATATATTTTTAATATATGAAAAAAATAACCTAAAAATCAACTAAACCCCTGTTAAATATAATTTAAAGTCTTTTAATAAGTGCCTAGTGTTAATTAAACAAGTAATTTTAGGCGCTAATTTTTTTGTTAACATTGCATTTGCAAGCAAATGTCTAGCTTTCTTATTCTTAAGGATTGATTCATTTATTATTGAATCATATTTAAGGAGTAAGTACTTTTATTTAACTTTGCGATACTATACCTGTGTGTTTTCAATTGTTATTTTATAACCCTAAAAGTTATATATAATAGACTAAAATTACTGAATTAAGGTGTTTTGTCTATTTTTTACTCTTTAACTGGAAAAAACTACTAAGTGAAGTAATAAGTATAAAGTAGTAAGTATGAAGTCGTAAGACGTTGACAGTCAAT
>JALZWC010000683.1 GCA_023300255.1 Saprospiraceae bacterium
ACACTCAATTCATTTTTAAACAACTCCATAGCCTTGCTCTAGCAAAAGCATACGATTCTGACAAAAAAAAACAGGCTGTCCAGCATAACTGAACAACCTGTTTTATTGTTGGCTAAAAGAAGCTATCAATAATATATCGTAAGTGAAAAAGTAAAGTAGACCATTATGATTTTAAGTCAACATCTTATTACTTCATACCTCTTACTTTATACTTGTTACTTCTTAGCATCTTCTTCTACGACCTCTTCAAACTCCACATCTTCTACATCATCAGCACCACCATCGGTCGGATTTTCTTGACCTTGTTGACCTCCTGCACCAGCATCTGCATTAGCTTCTTGAGTAGCATTGTACATCTCCTGACTAGCAGCTTGCCATGCTTCGTTCATTTTAGCAGAAGCAGCGTCTACTGCATCAACATCACCAGATTGGTGAGCCGTTTTCAATTCTGCTAATGACGCTTCAATCGGTCCTTTCTTCTCCTCTGGAATCTTATCTCCGTACTCCTTCATCTGCTTTTCCGTTTGGAAAATCAGTGTTTCCGCAGTATTCATTGTATCTACTTTTGCTCTTTCCGCCTTATCCGTATCTGCATTCGCTGCAGCTTCCGCCTTCATCTTTTCGATCTCCTCTTTAGATAAACCAGTAGATGCTTCGATTCTGATACTTTGCTCTTTGCCTGTACCTTTATCTTTCGCAGATACACTTAAGATACCATTCGCATCCATATCAAAGGTTACTTCGATTTGAGGAACGCCTCTTGGCGCTGGTGGAATATCGGATAAGATAAATCTTCCGACTGGTCTGTTATGTGCAGCCATTGGTCGCTCTCCTTGTAAGATGTGAATCTCTACAGAAGGTTGGTTATCAGCAGCAGTAGAATAAGTCTTCGACTTTTTAGTAGGGATCGTAGAGTTCGCTTCAATCACGACATCATATACACCACCCATTGTTTCGATACCCATAGATAATGGCGTTACATCTAACAATAAGACATCTTGAACATCTCCACTCAATACCCCTCCTTGAATCGCTGCACCAATTGCAACTACTTCATCAGGATTAACGGTCTTATTAGGCTTCTTGCCGAAGAATTTTTCAACAGCCGCCTGGATAGCAGGGATTCTAGTAGAACCACCTACCAATATTACTTCGTCAATTTGAGAGTTGGTTAAACCAGCATCCTTCATTGCTTCCTTACAAGGCTTCAATGTACGGTTGATTAAATCATCTGCTAATTTTTCAAATTCTGCTCTTGTTAACTTTAAGACCAAGTGCTTAGGCACCCCGTCTACAGCCGTTACATAAGGCAAGTTGATCTCTGTAGAAGTAGCAGAAGATAATTCAATCTTCGCCTTTTCCGCAGCATCTTTTAACCGTTGTAAAGCCATTGGATCTTTCCGCAAGTCAATATTCTCTTGCATCTTGAAAGAATCCGCTAAGTGATTAATAATGACTCTATCAAAATCATCTCCACCTAAATGCGTATCACCGTTTGTTGATTTTACTTCAAATACACCATCTCCTAGATCTAAGATAGAAACATCAAATGTTCCACCACCTAAATCGTATACTACGATGGTCATATCTTTGTCTAACTTGTCCATACCATAAGCCAATGCTGCTGCTGTTGGCTCATTAATGATTCTTTTGACAGTCAAACCAGCAATTTCTCCTGCTTCTTTCGTTGCCTGACGCTGAGAATCATTAAAGTAGGCAGGTACGGTAACTACCGCTTCCGTAATACCTGTACCAATGAAATCTTCTGCTACCTTTTTCATCTTTTGCAAGATCATTGCAGAGATCTCTTGAGGCGCATACATACGGCCATCAATATCCACTTTTACCGTATCATTGTCTCCTTTAAGGGCTTTGTAAGCCGATTCTTTTGCTTCTTGAGCCACCTCTGTATATCGAGAACCCATGAAACGCTTAATAGAAGAAATCGTTCTTGTTGGATTCGTAATAGCCTGACGCTTTGCAGGGTCGCCTATCTTACGCTCTCCGTTATCTAAGAACGCTACAACTGATGGTGTCGTTCTTTTTCCTTCCTCATTGGCAATTACCTGAGGCTCATTTCCTTCCATCACTGCGACACAGGAGTTGGTTGTACCTAAATCTATTCCTATGATTTTACCCATTTTACTAAAGTTTTTTACGTTTAAAGGTATGTAGGCTTTATTTCCTTTTTAGAATAAAACCTATTAATTTTTAATGTTTAATTGAATGCTATTGAAAAGCTTACGTTAAAGCTTTTGTTGCTTTTCTTATTGATATTTAAGTTAAATCAACACTATACTATTGTCAATACTTGTGCCATTGCCAAAATCAAGGGTGTGTGGTGTCAAAGGGGCAGAAAAGCAGACAAATAGGGTAGTTTGCTAAGAAAATATTAACAGATGGAGGTGACTAAATGGCAGGAAGGTTGTAATTAGATGAATTATAGATGATTTTAATAATCGTTGAATTGGGAAAAGAATGGGCTTGAGAGAGAGAAATACTAATCGCTGGCACAAGGCTATTGCCTTGTGTCTATTATCCATAAGGCTTTGCCTTTATATTAAATTAGTTATAATGTCTATTTGAAAGGCAGAGCCTTTCTTTATAGGAGGCACAAGGCAATAGCCTTTGCGCCAGCAGGGATTTCTTTATTTGGTCTCTGGTCCTATTGTGAATGACTTCAAATTTTTTATAGCGTTCCTTATTCTTTAGCTGGACGGTTTCATCGCCCAATAAATAATCTGTAGAAACGCCAAACATATTGGCAATTGGCGTGGCATTTTGTCGGAATCAGAATTTACAAGATTATAGAATTTCCAGAATACTAAACGTAAGCAGTATCAAAATTTTGGAAATTCTCCAATTCAGTGAATTCTGATTCAGACAGTTTATTTGTTTTTGGCTTATTTTCTAAATTGACCATTTCTTTTTTAACCTACTACGTATCCAGTGATCTCAAGTAAGCCTCTCCCGTAGTCATCAATTTCTCTTGTTTCTCTGCGGGCATCTTATCATACATACGAACCAACATCCCTAAGCGAGGATTCTTAAGAAAGAAATCTCGATTGACATTCATAAAACGCCAAAACAAACTATCCCAAGTCATTTGCCAATCTCCTTTTTGGAAGTTGCTCATCTTCTTCAAGTAATTGCTTCCACTAATGTAGGGTTTAGTAGCCATGATGCCACCATCTGCAAATTGGCTCATGCCATACACATTAGGAACCATCACCCAATCATAAGCATCTATGAAGAGTTCCATAAACCACCGATATACCTCATCGGGATCAAACTCGCACAAGAGCATAAAATTACCGAGGACCATCAGCCGCTCAATATGATGGGCATAGCCCGTTTGTAATACTTTTTTAATGGTTTGATCTATAGGAGGGATTCCAGTAGTGCCAGTCCAAAAAGAAGCGGGAATTTTTCTATTGAATCCCCAATAGTTTTTAGTACGTTCTTCTGTTCCTTTTAATTCATATAAGGCCCGAATAAACTCTCTCCATCCAATAATTTGTCGAACAAATCCTTCTACAGAATTAAGTGGGACTTCCTGTTCTTTAGCATAAACCAAAGTAGTATCTATTATTTCTTGTGGTGTAAGTAAGCCAATATTGAGCATAGGCGTGAGCACACTATGGTTCAAAATAGAAGCCTCTGCTACGATCGCATCTTCATAAGGTCCAAATTCCCAAAAGCGAGTCTCTAAAAATTGCTGTAACCATAACTGGCTATCCTCATAAGTAATAGGGTAGAGCGGTTGTTTGGAGAGCGTACCGTAATGCGTACTAAAGTGTTTTTGCGTATAGACCAAAGCTTCCTCGTAATAAGAATTTGTTTTTGGAAACTGGACAGCAGGTGGTGTCTTTCCTCTTGGATACTTCTTTCGGTTATCGGCATCATGCGACCATTTCCCTCCAAGAGGCTTGCCCGCTGTATCCATTAAGATATTTCTTTGCTGTCTTTGGTGGATATAAAACTTAGTATGAAAGAACTTCTTTTTGTCTTTAAAAAAAGCAGTCAATTCGGGAAGTGTATTTAAAAATAGGGGATTATCATATTGATGTAACTGGATGTCCTGTTGGTTAGCACCTGCCTGTAAGCGTTTGCTTAGCCAATTGTCCGTAGGGTCTAAATAGTGAATGGTTTGAATACCTTTCTTTTTTAGGTAAGGAATTAATTTTCGGACATCTGCTATTTCTTGCGTAGCTTCTATATAGTGTACTTCTATTTTTTGTGTTGCTAAGTAATCTTTATAAAATTGCATGGTCGCTCGATGGTAAGCGATTTTTTGTTGATGAAAACGATACTGTTTAAAGAATAAGTATTCTTCTACTAGATAAATGGGAAAGCCGTTTTGGAGTAAGTCGTGTGTTTTAAATAGCTGATGTGGAAAGAGTAAGTTGATCGTAGTTTTCATGGAGTATTCAACAAAGAAAGTGCTTCAATGTTGTGGAGTGCTGAAAAGACTCCTAAAAAAAAGCCCATTGTCGCATAGCAACAATGGGCTTCCTAAAAATGTGTTGTAAAAATAGTGTTTCAAAAAAGATTGTAATAAATAGTGTTATGATAGTGTAAGGGTATAGCAAGTGGTGTAAACAGAAATACTTGCTATTTTTTATAGTTTGTATCTGGTACATAGTGTAAGTACCAGCTACAATTCGTATTCTCAATATGGGTAGCAGCGCTTGTTTCTTTAATGTTCCTTAACCAAAATATACTGAGTAGTTTTATTTGAAGGAGGTATAATACCAAACCAACGATCTCTTATATATGGTTGCAACAAAATAATAACTAGCGATAGCTTATTTCTTTAGAAGTCAGATCGCGATGCTGTCAGAAGTCAGATCATTTCGTTGTCAGATTGCAAATAACACTTAATAGGTGTATTGTCAAGATCATAAACCCGCCCGCCTGTAAGGCTTTCGGGCAGGTCTGACATCTGACAATGCAATGGTCTGAC
>JALZWC010000684.1 GCA_023300255.1 Saprospiraceae bacterium
AGTGGCTGTAACACAACTCTTTGAGTTGTGCCATATCTAGGTTTGCACAACTCAGAGAGTTGTGTTACTTTCTTCGACATATCGCAGAGTCATCCAAGCAGACAATGCGCCGATTGCAAATAAACTGAAGGCCCACAAATAGCGCCCTAAAACTAAATGTCCAACAGCAAAAAGAATACTATTTAAAAATAATACACCTGAAAAAAATCCCATCCAGTTTTTGCTAGTAGTTGCATCTGGAATTACTTCAGGTGCATGGATAGCAATAGGTTTCCACCAGCCATTTGGTTTTAATTTTTTATAATATTGAATCAGTTTTTCTTGCTCAACGGGTTTGGTTAATAAGGTGACAACTAGACTAACAATGGTACAAACGATTAATACGACAGTTGCTCTTATTAATGCATAATCTTCGTGATAAAGAGCAGTTGATTGGATCAAAGAGGATTCAGAGATAAGACCTATATTATGGAATAGCTTTAAAAATAAATGTCCATTAACTAGTAGTAGAGCGGTTATCATCGTTGCAATCTCTGACCAAGCATTAATCCGCCACCAATACCATCTCAGCATACCTATAATCGCAATACCAGACATAATTTCAATGATATAAATCCATGCTCCAGCTATACTATCCATTTGCCATGCTGCCAATGCCGATAATAATAAAATACCAATAATACTGATTCTAGAAACAAAGACATAATGTTTAGGCGTCGCGTCTGGTCTGATAAATCGTTTATAAATATCATTGACGACATAGGAACCTCCCCAGCATAAATGTGTATCCACCGTGCTCATAAAGGCCGCCATAAACGCAGCTACAAGCAAGCCTTTTAAGCCTGTTGGTAGTACCTCAACAATCATCATTGGGTAAGCCAATTCAGGGTCTGCGATTAAGGCTGGAGTTGCTTCTGATATAGGTAAAATCACGATAGAACCCAATCCAACAATGATCCACGGCCAGGTCAATATGACGATACCTGCCACCGCAAACCATAAAGAAGCTTTGACTGCATGTTTTTCGTTTTTCGCTGAAAATAATCGTTGGGTAATATAGCCGTCTCCTTGTGCTTGACCCAACCATAAAACGCCTATTAAACAAAGAAAACCAGCAAACTCTATAGGACTAATATGTGCCATATTCGGCAACATATCTAAGACTCCTTCTGGTGCGTCTGTACGAGCCATTATTTGTTCTGATAAACCAGTAGGTCCACCCACTCTAAATAGAATTAGAATCGCTAAAATAATGGTGCTCACCACACCTGCTGTAAAGTGTAACATATCCAAAACTACTACGCCCCACATACCTGAGCTAAGGGTATGAATTAATGCAAAAACGGTTGTCACTACTAAGGCAAATTCCGCACTCCATCCCAACATCACTTGGGAGAATTTTAACATCGCCAACATTACCCAGCCTAGCATAATACAGTTTTTGAAAATGCCATAAAAAGCGGCTGAAAAACCTCTAAGAATAGCAGCTGAATTACCACTATATCTTAATTCTATATATTCTGCATCGGTCACTATTTCTGCCCGTCTCCATTGTTTAGCATAGAAAAAAACCATCATCATAATCCCCATTCCTAAATACCACCATAACCAGTTTCCATAGATGCCTTTTGATCGAACTAAAGCGGTGATCGCTAGGGGTGCATCTGTTGCAAACCAAGTTGCAGCTATTGAAGTTCCCAATAGCCACCAAGGCAAAGAACGACCTGCGATAAAAAAATCATCTATATTATCCGTTCGCTTTTTAGCCGCCCAAAGTCCAATCACAAATGAAATGGCTAAATAAATGGCGATAACTATCCAATCTGCTGTTTCTAGATTCATCGTTTTTATTTAAATACATATCAGCCACTAAGGCACAAAGGCACGAAGCGTTATACTTTGTGACTAGTGTCTTTGTGATAAATTATCCACTTTAGCTTCCTTCATTTTTATATAAGTTTAGGTAAAACCTCCTTCTGTAAAGCCAGCATTTCATCTACCATCATAATAGCGCCTCGATAAGAATTGACAGTTGGCTCGATTAAAATAGCTTGTATTAATTTATCTTTAGAAGCTTCCGCATACGCCTCGACTGTCAATAGATGAATACTAGCATGTAGCCGAATAGTGGCAGCTATAGCCTCTGGCATCGGCTGCATTTGAACAGCTTGGATACCATTGCCATCACAATAAGCTGGAACTTCCACCACAAACTCGTCTGGCAAATTTGGGATAGCGCCATGGTTGGGAATATTCACCGCTTCTAACCAACGCTTTTCTCCACTAACTACTGCTTCCATAATTAAGGTAGCAATTTCGCCAGAGGCTTTTAAAGTCCCATCTTCGTTTGTGAAAACCGTTTCTTCGGTGGAACCAACGGGTAGTAATGTTTTCTCCTTATCCTTTATCCAAGGACGATTATAATCTACTATGTCAACGGTATATACTCCTTCCGGAATTTCCTTATTCTCCCAAGGATGTCCATCATAAGGGTCATAAAAAAACTGTAGTTGAGGAATAACAAACTCTTCTGCCCATCGAATATATTCTCCATAATGATTAGCAGCGGGGGACGGCCATTGTCCAAACCTTCGGAATAATATTCTACCCAAGGCTAATTCATGCCACTTCGCCAACCAATCCCCTTTTCGTTCAATTGCTTTTAGCTTAGGATATAAGTCCTCTCCTGTTTCTTTGTGTTTAATTTCTTGAAAAAAAGTGAAGTGATTCATCCCGCAAGCCTTCGTTTGCAATTGGTCTAAAGGGACGTCTATTAATTCACTAATTTGATCTCTCCCCATAAAAACACCATGACATAAACCGACTGCTTTGATGGAAGTCAAGCGAGTAACTGCTTCGCAAATTTTATGTTCTGGATTAGAGAAGTTTAATAGGTAAGCATTCGGGCACAGTCGCTCCATGGCTTTGGCTAATTCCATAATCGGCTTAATATTTCTCAAGGCATGGAAGATACTTCCTACGCCACCATTTTCTCCATAGACTTGATTGAAACCGTATTTTCTTGGAATGTGAAAATCCTGCGACCAGTAGATATTCCTTTCTTTTTCTAAGGCGCAGATTACAAAGTCCGCATTCTTAATAGCGGCATCTCTATCCGTTGTTGTAACGATTTTGGCATTTCTATTTAATTTTTTATTGACCCATGTCCCATGTTTAGCAACAGCTTCTAAATGCTTGACTTCAATATCCATCAAATGAATTTCTAGCCCGTTCCGATGCAATACATCACTTAACAAAATATCTTGTACGATGATTGGTCCGAATTGTAAACTTCCTGCTCCTATGTAAGCGATTTTTGTTGACATATGTTTTCTTTTTTAGAACCGAGAGTAGAGAATAGAGAGCAGAGACAAGGTGCTCATTAAAAACGAAGAATATTTGATTTTTAAACGGATTGCGTCTCTGTTTTCTACTCTCTATTCTCTACTCTTTTTTAGCCATTAAAGCAGCTCCTATTATTCCAGCATTATTTTGGAAGGTTGCTATTTTAATAGGCGTTTCAATAGTAAGGTATTTTTTAAAATTTTTAATTTTTTTGCTAAGACCTCCTCCTAAAATAAAGTAATTGGGTGACAATAAATCTGTTGTATGTTCTAAGAAAAAATTAAACCGTTTTCCCCATTTTTTCCAACTTAAATTTTCTTTCTTTCTAGAACTATTACTAGCGTATTGTTCTAATATTTGTCCTTTTTTACCAAGTAACAATCCTAGTTCCATATTAGGAATTAAAACACCATTGTAAAAAACGCCCGAGCCTAAACCCGTACCAATAGTAATTAAAACCACCATACCCGATAATCCTTTTCCTACTCCCAACTCCATTTCCGCAATAGCAGCCACGTCTGCATCATTATGCACAACAAAAGGCAAGCCTGTTGTTTTGTGGAATAGCTCATCTACTTGTTGATTAACCCATTTTTTATCCATATTACCATGATGCACAGACTTTCCATCTTTAATAATATTAGGGAAACCACAACCTACAGTGCCATGATAATCAAATTGAGTAATTATTTGTTGTACTGCTTGAGCAATATTTTTGGGAGTGGCAGGTCTCGGTGTCGGTACTCGTATCCGTTCACTAAGCAATATACCTGTATTGGTATCTACTATGGCTGCTTTTATACCCGTTCCGCCAATATCTAATCCTAGAATGTTTGTGCTCTTCAAAAGATACTTTTTTCTGGTTTTTAATAAGAAACAAACCTAATGAAAAACAAGCGCTATATAAAAGAAAACATGAAGAAAATACAGCTCTAATTTCTGTTCTTGCTTCTAAAATCTATATGGCTTCAAAATGTATGATTTCCAGATTTGTACGATAGTCATTTTAATCCTACATTTGAAAGAAGTAAATTTGTTACTTATTCGACTAAAACAACTATGCATAAAACGGCTTTACAGATATATGAAGAACGAAATCCAAAGGATGCCTTACTAGAAATAGTGGGCAATGAACAGGTAACGATTACCAATATTGCTCCTTATGAAGTCTGTGCGCCAGGAGATATGGTCTTTGCTTTAAACCAAAAAGCAGTAGATCAAGCGCTGACAAATGGCGCCTCTTTGATTGTAGTTCCGAAAAATCTAAATATACCAATTCCATCTTTATATAAGGATATAGCTATTATTTCAAGTAGTAATATAGGGGTATCTCATGCTAGATTAAAACAAAAATATGCTGACCACGACTATAGTCAATCTGGATGGGAGGCAATACATCCTTCCGCAATTATACACGAAAGCGTTCAACTTCCTGCAAACATAAGAATTGGTCCCAATGTCGTGATTGAAAAAGATGTGCGTATAGGAATCAATTGTGTACTAATGGCGAATGTGGTCATTCAACATGGAGTGGTACTTGGCGATAATACTATTATTCACGCAGGAACCATCATTGGCTGGAATTGTGAAATCGGGAACGAGTGTATCATTCTCTCTAATTCCGTGATTGGAGGAGAAGGATTTGGCTACACGCAAGACGAACATTTTAACCATCATCATATTCCACATACAGGAAAAGTAGTACTTGGAGATCGAGTACAAGTTGGTAATAATTGCACTTTTGATAGAGGTACTTATTTAGCGACTACTATTGGTAGTGGTTGTATTTTTGATAACCAATGTCATGTCGCACATAATGTCCAAATTGGAGAAAATTGTATTCTCGTAGCAGGCTTTGTTTGTGGAGGTTCTAGTAGTATTGGCAATCGAGTCGTAGCGAG
>JALZWC010000685.1 GCA_023300255.1 Saprospiraceae bacterium
TCTGCGAACTCTGCGTGAGGAAACACGTTTAATACACCACCACGTAAACGATTGATTCTCAATATTGTCCGAACTTAGATGGATACCCTAATTATTGTCTAACCACTTTCTCCACACTTCGTTCCAAACATCAATTTAGCTATTTCACATCAAACTAACAGATATTAACACTATCCTGTTGGTATCTTTTTAGAAATGAGAACACATTATTATGTAACTTTGATTCATCGAAAATACTCTATTCGAATAGCTTCATTTTCTTAGTTTTTAATTTTGTTGTCATTAGGTGTCAATCCCACATAGGCGCCCTAATCTTTTATTGTCAAATTTCTAAAAACTACACAACCATGCTGCATCAACTAACAAATTTATCTCGATTTAAAACTCCTCAAATTGTACAATGGCTACACACCCATTGTTTCCAATTACTGCTCTGTTGCTTACTCATCTATTTATTAGTGCAAAAAGATGTTACCTTATCTATCAGTTTTCAAAAAGATCACACAGCACAAGTTACCTCAAAAGCTGTCCCATTATCCACTACCGTTTCTACTGCTACCAAACAGGAAATAGTATCGCCCAGCTATACGAAAGCGCAAAAAAAACAATTGACTTACATTAATAGATTCTCGAAAGTAGCGAAAGAAGAAATGAATAAATATGGCATTCCTGCCAGTATTAAATTAGCACAAGGTTTGTTGGAAACCAATGCAGGCAATAGTAAATTAGCCACCAATAACAATAATCATTTTGGTATCAAGTGCTTTTCTAAAAAATGCCATAAAGGACATTGTTCTAATTTTTCTGATGATTCCCACAAGGACTTTTTTAGGAAATTTGATACTGCTTGGGCAAGCTATCGAGCGCATAGTGAGTTACTACAGAATCAGCGCTATATTCATTTAAAAGGAGCCGACTATAAAACTTGGGCGTATGGATTGTCTAAGGCAGGCTATGCGACAGACCCTGCATATGGCGATAAATTAGTTGAGTTAATTGAGGGTTTGGAGCTATATGCTTATGATGGGTAGGGAGGGAGTTTTTTTTGAATACTTAACAGATCGATAATTGTTGAACACAGAAGCACAGAGAAACACTAATTATAATTCCGTATGCTCTGTGCCTCTGTGTTCAATTAATTTATTATTCAGTGCGCTTCCTCTTTAATTAGCTGAGGAAATTTTTTCTGGAATTTTTTCAATCGAGGTACAGAAACTCCCATGATATAACCCTGATTTGGATGCAAGCGTTCATAATTTTGATGGTAGTCTTCCCCTATCCAAAATTTCTCAAAAGGCATTACTTCTGCCGCTACTTTCTGTGGTGCCAACTCCGTATTTAACACCGCTATCTTTTCATCAATGATTGCTTTTTCGGCTTCATTCTGATAAAAAATAATCGACCGATACTGTGATCCTTTATCTGGTCCTTGACCATTTGCTTGCGTTATATTTTGAGAACCAAAGTATACTTCCACCAAAGTAGCAAAGCTAACCACCGCTGGATCATAATAAATTTCTACTGCTTCTGCATGTCCTGTTCTTCCAGTATTAGAAGACTGATACGTTGGGTTTTTTGTATGCCCTCCTGAATAGCCCGAAATAGATTCCTCTACGCCCTTTACACTTTCATATACCGCTTCAACACACCAAAAACAACCCGAAGCAAAGTAGGCTTTTTCTAGTCCTTCTAAATTAGCAGATGCTGTGCTTTTTGTGATGGAAGCTGTTTTAGATGCGGTTTGTGTTTGACATGCATTGCCCCCTATAAATAGGCTGATGGTCAATAATAAATATTTGATGGTCATATTTTTTTAGTTGTTATTTTTTGCTTGCTTAATATTACAAATATAAGAGAATAACAACTTAGAAGTGTTTTTATTTTTTTGAAGTACTAAAATTAATATTTATTGTCTTCTATAGGTCACAGAATACTTAAGAGATTGTTGTCTAAATAAAAACTAGATTGTTGTCAATAGTAAGAAAAATCTATAGTATGACATTTATTTTTTTCTAAATTTTAAATAGATATAACTGTCATTTGATACATGTAATTCGTGCCGTAGGTACGATATGTAAAATACGATCGTTCGTATTCCGTACCTACGGCACAAATAAAGTACAATAAAGAAAAATTATACTTTATTATATTATATTTTATATATTTTTTAACTATTATTAAAAATAGAAACACAAGAAAAACATCACCGCACAAGCGTAACTGTCCCATACTCATTATCAGAATAAACACCCCCATCATTTCGATACCCTTTATAAACTAACTCATACAAATAAACTCCTACATCCATTTGCTTCCCATTAAAAGCGCCATTCCAAGCCTCTTCTAAAGTAGTAGATTGATAAACCACTCCACCCCATCTATTTAAAATAGTTAACTCCATTTCGATAATATCTTGCGCATATACTTGAAAGAAATCATTAAGTCCATCCCCATTAGGACTAAAAATATCGGGGATAAAAAAGACCGTCGGGCATTGTTGGATCAAGGTAATGGAATCAGTTGCAACACAACCTTGGTCATCCGTTACGGTGACTCGATAAGTGCCGCCACCTATTGGTACACTAAAATTTTCGTTAGTAGAATTATCTTGCCAAGTATAAGATTCAAAAGAACCTGGATTTAAATCAACCGCCAAATTTTTAACACAAATAATCTGATCTTCTCCTAAGTAAGGTACAGGATTTTCAAGAATGTCGATCGTCAAATTAGCGGGGTGAGTAGCACATCCAGAGACAATACCAATCACACTATACTCCCCATCCATATTTAATTTTGAGTGTACGATGCTAGGAAATTGTTTGTCGGAATTAAAAGCAGCAGGTCCTGTCCATTCATACCTTGCTCCAGCTAGATCAGTCGCCCCCAATTCAAAAGATTCTCCTTCGCAAAGTGTTTGGTCAGGGTCAGATACTACAGCTTGACGCAGGCTAATTTCTAAATCTCGGTATAAGGTATCTATTGTTCCCAAGCATTCATCTTCTAATATTAAGCGGATCGGATATTCTCCTAACTCAGGAAAAAAATGAGTAAAGATAGCCGCATCCGAAGTAATCCCCGCTCCTAAGTCCCAATCAAAATTATACCGATTTGGAGACAGGCCCGTATCAAAAAATACGGTATCATTCAAACAGCCGCCTTCTGGAATAGGGTTCGCATTGATGGTACTAAAGCTGGCACCTCCACTATAGGCATAGGACTCTACCTCACCATATCCATAAGCAGTAGCAATGACACCACATCCATCTGAAATAATAGTATGTGACCCAGCTTCTACAGGTACTCTAGCATAACTAAATTGGCCATTGGTTCCAACAGGCGTAAAGACAATCCCCTGATCCTTTAATAAAATACCGTCAAATTCTACTAGATCCACATCTATTGTACGAGTAATGACATTGATGAAATTTTCAACAATAGATTCAAAAGAAGAGTTGAAAAGCGTAACGGTATCTCTCGTTTGCTCCACTGTATTAAGCACCACCATCGAAGGATCTCCATACACGTGGCCACTACATTGAGAGCCTACTAGATATTGAACAACCATAATTGGTTTATTGGATCGAATATAGGTAGCACTTCTTTCGGTATACTCTACAAATTCTCCTTTGTCTAAGTTATATTCTTGATCGCCTGTTCCTTGAACGACTATATTGGTATTATCTTCCGCTGCCAAAATTCTAAACACATCATAATTAACCTGCGCACTTGGTACCGTCAAAAATTGCTTTCCCCAAGTCGAGATTGGAATCATCTGTTCCAATAGATTATCTCTTGCACCACAACCAACGGGTACCTCTGCCCAAGAGTTTCCCGCAAATAAAGCGAATGGTTGATCACCTTCTACATAACTTCCTGTCAGATCTCCCGACTCCTCTCTGGATTGAACCAAGTAGGTATCTCCTGCATTCAATTGAACATTTATGGTACTTGTTGACCCTTTGCCAGATTCCGTTATATCACTAGGGCTAATTGTAATATTCGTTTCATCCTTTGTAGCTACCACCATAAATTCAGAAGGAAAGTTTTCCCCTCTACGAAAAATAGCATTATAGGCCACTGCATAATAAGTCATTCCCAATATATTTACTGGTAAAACAAGTGTAGCTTCTGAGCGAAATCCATGGAATTGATGAATATAAACCGATACTAAATCATTGGATACAACTTGTACGCCCTTATTACTAATACTTTCATTCTGAGTTGTTTCCGCAGATGCAGGTAGATTAATGACTGTCACTTGATTCGCTGCTACCGAAAAATTTTCTGACCAATCAATACCTGGTATTCTTACAGTACCACTCGTATTACGTTTGGAGGTAATCATTACAACCATTGAGTTAGAGCCAACATCTCTATGCTCCATAAACCCAAACCAAAATTCGGTCCCTTCATTGGATTGGGCATGTAATGAAAAAAGTATTGCTGAAAAACTAATGGTGAAGAGTAGTCTTAGCATATGTTATTTTTAATCCTTAAGATAAATTAAATCATACAATTCTGATTATTAAAAATGATAGGAGTCTTGTAAATGACAGTAAGCTGGCAAAGCCAGTACCATAGAAGTTAGGGTATTATTGATTAGAAACTAATTCTACTTTGGTACTTTAAGATCTTCTAATATCATCATTCCACCTGCCAATAGAATCATATTGAAGTCAATGTAAAAAGAGCAATTATTATTTAAATCCGTATTCGTTATTTTTCAAGCCAATTAATTCGATCACTTTAAATTGTCGAATCAAGCTGCACGTTTCATCCGACCACTCGAAGTGATCGGTTGAATTAATTTGCTAAGTAAGTAGTGTGACAATAATAAGTTAACAATTTTAAATGGAATTATTTTTTTGCTAGTTTTTCTTAAAAAGTCCTTTAATAGTTGTT
>JALZWC010000686.1 GCA_023300255.1 Saprospiraceae bacterium
AGAATAGAGAATTGAGATGTATTTCGATTAGAAAACAACGAAATTTCGTCCCTTTTTAAACGAAAACTATCTCTATTCTCTGCTCTCGCTTCTCTGTTCTTTAACAATGTCTAGTAGTGTAAAAAGAGGTGATACTGCAAACCTAATCATCGGATGGCTAGCGCCGTCCGATGATAATGAAACCTAGATATCAGTCACTTTTAAAATGTCGGCTATCAAAAGTCCGTCTCTCTGCTGGCGCAAAGGCTGCAGCCTTGTGCCTCCTATCAAAAAAGGCTGTGCCTTTTAAATATATAATAAAGTTGATATTATCAGACTTGACAAACTTTAAAAAAGAATAAATGCTGTTCGCCGATTAGTTCGCTTTCCATCCACTGTATCATTCGATGCGATTGGCTGGGATTCTCCAAAGCCTTTATATCGTAAACGACTATTCGCAATACCTTCTTTGATTAAATAATCTTGTACGGCCTTAGCTCTTTTTGTAGATAGCGACTGGTTATCTCCTTCCGAGCCAACATTATCTGTATGGCCATTTATTTGAATATTCAATTGTAAATTATCTACTAATAGATTTTTTAATCGGTCTAATTCTATCAAAGAAGTGGATAGTAATTCAGCAGAACCAGTTTCGAAAAAGACATTTTTAAGAATAATTGGTTTGGCTTTTTCAATAGTGGTTACTATTTCTGCTGGAATAGATTGGAGCTCAATATTTAATTGGAAAGGTTCTGCGATTGTATTAGATTCAGCTAAGGCAAAATTTTCTGAATGAAATAAATAAGTAGTCTTATTGATTGTCATAGCGTAATCATTCCCAAGGGGTAAGGCAGTAAGAAATTGCCCTTGTTCATCCGTGAGCGCGGTAGAAAGCACCGTACCACTACTCAATTCGATTAATTCAATAGTTGCTTTGGCAATTCTTTTTTTTGTACTCGCATCTCTGACTATTGCCTTTACATAGGTAACAGGATTGGGGCGTAGGGATGCGGGTAAATCGAAGGTGAAAATATCAGCTTGTTTTCTAGATTGAGAGAGTACATTTGCAGTTTCTTCTAGTTGCAAACCGTCTTTCGTGAAATACGCAGTCTTGCCATCTAGTGTAATAAATAAAGCCCCTTCGTTTCCTTTTGTATTGATAGGATAGCCAAGATTTTGGGCAATATCCCATTTACCTTCCTCCGATCTTCGACTAACAAATAGATCATGCCCGCCCATTCCAGGATGCCCATTGGACATAAAATAAAGCGTATTCCCATCAGGGTGATAAAAAGGTGCTTCATCACTTTGAGGGGTATTAATAGCTGCACCTAAATTGATAGGCTTCGCCCAATTACCACTCTTTCTTCTATAACTTAACCATATATCTCGACCACCTACACCGCCATCTCTATCACTCGCAAAATATAATAATCGCCCATCTGCGGAAAGAGAAGGTTGAGATTCCCAACCTTTGGTATTAATTGGTTGTCCCATATTTTTGGGCTTACTCCAAGCACCATTTGTTTTTTCGGAGGAATACAAATCACAACCACCATAACCACTTCTATCACTACATTTTACAAATACTAATAATTGTCCATCAGCGGAAATATACTGAGAACCTTCATTTTCATCTGTATTAATATTGTCAAGAGGTGTTGCTGTTTTCCAAGCACCATTTTCAAAAGTACTTTCATAGACATCTTCTTGTCTGCCAATACGTCTTGTGAAAATTAGGGTGTTCCCATCAGCAGTAATGGAAGGCAAATATTCTGCGGCACTAGAATTAATAGTATTAGCTAAAGGTTGTGGATCAAAAGGAACCGGATTTTTGACAGCATTTGCTGCGAATTGACTATTCTTTAAATAAACTGCCGCTTTATCTTTAATCGTACCTCTATTGGAGGTGTAGCTCTTTAAAAATTGTTCAAAATTTTGAGCAGCATCCTCGAAATTATCTAACTCCCAGTTACTTATACCTAAATAATATTTGGCTCTCGGTTCATATAAAGGATCAATAGCAATAGCCTTTTCTAAATTTACAGTTGCTTTTTTCCAAGATTTCTCACCCATATAGATACTAGCTAATTGCAAGTAAGGATCAATAAAGGTAGGAGAGAGACCAATTACCGCATTAAAATCTTTAATTGCTTTCTCAGAAACACCGTTTTTTTTGTATTCCACCCCTCTATCAAAGATTCTTTTAGTTTTACCTTCTGCTGTTTTTTTTGTAGCATAGCTCTGACTACAAGATTGAAAAGGTAAGGAGAGTAGTAGCGTACTGAATATTAATAGAATATGAATATACTTCATTTATGATATCTACTTGGGTTTGTTTATTATTTAGAAACAAAATAGAACGATGGATATGGCCATCTCATTACTAAGACGACCAATACCCCTCCATTTATTGTTAATTTGCGTTAATAATGGCAAATATTTTTATAAAAGAAGGATAAAACAGCATACACTTCTTAATGTTTTACTAAAGAAGCTATCTCTGGTCTATTTTTTGATTATTGAAAGTAGAAGTTGTTTTAAAAATCAATTGATGCATTACTTGCAAATCATTGCTTCTTAGCTACTCATTTTTAAACAGTTTCGAAATTAATTCAAAAGAAACTATGCGTTGCAATAATTTAAAAACTAAGAAGCTATCCCTCCTACCACTTCTTCTTTTCTTTCTCTTATCTATATTTGACTGCACGAGTGTAATCGCTCAAGGAGAAGCGGAAGGTATAGATGAAATTCCGAAACGATTAGAACGAAAATTTAGGAGAGATGCTGCTAGACTAGCATTGCGATTAGAGGCAGAGAAAGAAGACCTTCGGTATCTTGGCATTAGTATTCCGCAAGAAAATGTCCAAATGTTTTTTTCGATTTTATCGAAAATTTATTTAGAAGATGAAACGGCAAAATCTATTGCCAAATGTAATATTCATACTTTCCCTAATCCTTCCATAGATCAGTTTGTTATTATTTATGAACGAGATATAGATTGGGCAGCGCCACTTCTTGACGGAATTAATGAAACAGATAGTGATGAATTTAATGATCTGCTGGATGAATATGAGTTAATAATTGATAAACATGTTCCTTGGAATGATACGCAGGATGCGATTACGATCCGTTCTAAAGAGCCTATGAATATGGCTGCCTTGTCTAATGAATTTTATAATATTGAAGGCGTCGAAGAAATTGATTTAGGGGTGCCGAAAGTAGTAGGAAATGATATTGTATTGAGTCGTATAGCTACAGGGTGGCAGATTCAATATTTATTAAAATTCGGCGCTTTTGGTAGCGGTGGCGGTAAAGAACATGTTTGGACTTATGAAGCTAGTGATGAAGGAGTTATTAAATTTATTGAAGAGGTGGGCGAACCAATTCCTTCTTGGATGAGATGTAGTAAAGATAAAGAGGAACCATTGGCTTATGGTTGGGAATAGGAGAAAGTTCAAACTTTTTCTGAAAAATGCAGCGTAAACATTTACGCTGCATTTTTTCGTTGGAATTGTTCCTAAGTGCTAAATTAACTAATCAGAATTCAATTGATTTACTACTTAGACAGCTTTAGTAAGCGAGGATTATAGAAGCTATTAAGGAATGTGTATGGAATAAGTTCGTAATTTAGGGTAGCTTATTTTGTTCTTAGTTTTTGCTTTAATGAAGGAGAATTGTTGATACTTTGACTGAAT
>JALZWC010000687.1 GCA_023300255.1 Saprospiraceae bacterium
TGAAGTATGAAGTATGAAGTCGTAAGACGTTGACAACCAATATTTAAAAAATCATAATGGTCTACTTTATTTTGACACCTTTACTAAGTTAACAATTTTAAATGGAATTATTTTTTTGCTAGTTTTTCCCTGCGTGCCTTGGCAGGCAGGTTAGAAAATTCTTTAATAGTTGTTCTATTGAAGTACTTTTTTATTGCCTGTTCCATCTATGATTGTTACATTGATGAACCCTAGTTGATTTTCATTGTAGGTGACAAATTGCTTTAGGCAAAGTGTAAGAATCTATAATTTCAAAGTGGGTAGGGATTGGATTGGTTGGTTCTTTTTCTTTACTGCTGGAATGGATATAGGCTAGAAGTAATAATGGAGATGATTGTTAGTCTTTTCATTTTTTGAAATTTCTGGTTCCTACTAGTTTTGTTTGCGCATAGAAATTAGAAAGAAAATCGGACGAAAGCTGCCTAAAAAATAAGAAGCGATCAATAGAAGTATAAGAAGCCATACTATATTTTTAAAATATTGGTTGGGTATATCAGAATTTGAAAATCAATTTTCTTGAATTGGTAGTTAATATGACGGTTAAAACCATACTACTATACATAAGAAAAGAGCAGAGAATAGAGATAAATTTCGTTTAAAAAATGACCAAGTTTCGTTGTTTGTAAACGAAATCTGTCTCTACTCTCTATTCTCTGCTCTGTTCTAGCTAACATGTATAGTAGCATGTCGAATGGGGATATGGATGTCCTATCCGATTTTTTGAATAAAGTAGCGTGGTATGAGAATGATGGAAATGGAAAATTTTCAAAGCAAAAGATTATATCTTCCAAAGCTGATGGTGCAAGAAGCGTATATGCTAGTGATCTCGATGGAGATGGAGATATGGATGTCCTGTCCGCCTCTGTTGGTGATGATAAAATAGTATGGTATGAGAATCTTCGAAAATTATAAAGGAGAAGAGATAATTGAAAATGGAAAATTAGTAAAGGTGGTCTTGTTCATACAACATCATTAATTCTAACTCTTTTCCTAGGGCTTTTATCTTATTTCGCAGTACTCGTTCTGTCATAAAAGTATATCTAAAATACGCTAAATTCTGTAAATAATCAAATAGCATAATTTAAATATATTATATTTTTACCATACAAAATACTTTACATGCTTTCGGAAATTGTCAAAGTATTATACATAAAACAAAAAACGCCTTGTAAACACTAGTTTACAAGACGTTATCTTTTTTGTTTGTGGTCCCGCATGTATATATTAGCTTTAGGGCTTATTTAGATAGTGATTGTAAATAATATGGTAAATCCGATTTCAAAGTATTTTATATTTAATTAAATATATATCAAAAGATGCAATTCTAACAATATTAATACAACACACAAAAAATAGCTAATAATAGATCATAATTCGGCTATTTTATCGTTATTATCTAGAAGAATTCTAATTAAATTGGTTTTGGTACACTTTTATAAGTGAAGAAACTAATAAATAGTTTTTTTTGTATTAAATTTATGTAATTCAAAACATAATGTATTTCATCTCAAAGGCATAACATGACAATTTTTAGATCTATTCAAAATGATAAGATTGGAAATACCCTCGTTTTTCTAGCCGAAAAAATACAGCACCTTTCCTTAACTAAATTATTAAAACTGCTTTACTTAATTGATGAGACTGCTGTAAAAAAAACAGGAGTTCCATTAACTTGGTTAGATTATAGAGTATGGGCTTTAGGTCCAGTAGCTTACTCTATTTATAACGAAATAAAGTATGGTAACAAAGAGACTGTAAATGGGAAAGTAATTTCACTTGATAATTTTGTGAAAATTTGGAAAAAGCAATCTACAAAAAGAGGTAATTCTGAAGAGATTTACATTAATGCATTAGTACAATTCAAAGATGATGAATTTTCTGATTTTGAAATAGATACTATTAATGAGGTCGTGAGCAAATATGGCCATTTGAGTTCTAAAGAATTGATTCATATCTTACATAAACAAGATACTCTATGGCATAAAATTGTTGAAAAAAATGAATTAAAAAAAGCTTTTGAAACATTTAAGAATACTTCAACTTATATCATTCCATTACAAGAGTTAAACAATGGAGATGCCTTGAAAGAAATGGCTCTTAAATCAGCCTATGAATCTTTAGATTTACAATTAAAATTAAACGAACCAGAATACGAACATTTTGACTAATACAGCAGATTTATTTTCTTCAGGAAACATTCTCCATGTTAAAAATTACGATTTTGGCAATAGTATTCCAACTAAAGATAAATATTTAATTGTCCTCTACCTCTCTAGTGATCTAGCCGTTTTTATACACTCTTTGACAACTTCTCAAATAAGAGTTCCAGATAACAAAATCCAACATGGTTGTACGAAAAGCAAAGACTTAGGAACGTGTGCGAAATAAGGTCGTAAAATTAGGGTAGTTTATTTTGGTCTTAGTTTTTGCTTAGTAAATAGGAGCTATGTTGATATAGAGACTG
>JALZWC010000688.1 GCA_023300255.1 Saprospiraceae bacterium
TTAAAAAGACACGTCAAAGCTAGCAATTATAATAACCGCAGAAATAATCAAGTGTATGACTACCAAGAGCAAGTAGCGCGAAACACCTTCCAACAAAATAAAGGAAATGGCTACTTTGGAGAGATTGGATTTCATGCAGGTATTTATGCTTCGGATTGGAGTTGGTCTCCTTTAACAGCAGATTTTAATAATGATGGTTTGCAAGATGTTTATGTAACGAATGGTTATCCGAAAGATATTACTGAATTAGATTTTGTAGACTATAGATTAGGGGCAAATTTGGCCTTAAATAAAAAGAAAATATTTGAACTATTGACTGCCGAGAAAGTACCTAATTGTCTGTTCCTAAATCAAGGCGATATGCGTTTTGAGGAACAAGCTAAAACTTGGCAGCTTGATAAACCGTCTTTTTCTAATGGAGCTATTTATGCTGATTTTGATCAGAACGGGCAACTAGATATTGTGGTCAATAATATTAATGAAAATGCCTATTTATTAAAAAATAATGGTCTTGATCTACAACAATATTTGCAAGTTCAATTTTCTGAAAAGGCAAAATATAGTAAGGCAATTGGTGCAAAGGTATATGTACATACCAATGGACAGCAGCAATTTCAAGAATACCATTTAAATAAATCTTATTTGTCATCCGTTGCTCCTTTTTTACATTTTGGATTGGGAACTGTACAACAAGTAGATTCCTTAATCATCGAATGGCCCACTGGCAGAAGAGATAGTTATTTTGATATTCCAAGCAATCAAGTCTATACTATTCCAGATCCCGAAAGTCATAACTCGCAATTATCCAATAGAAAGGCACAATTGGCAAACCATCCCTCTTCATTCGAAATGCAGGATACGCCTCTTGTTCCTAAAAACAGTAGACAAGATGGGTTTTCCTATCAAAGAACCCTCCCTTTTTCCTATAGTCATTTAGGGGCTGTAGTTTCGGTAGCTGATGTGAATGCAGACGGAAAAGAACAAATAATTTCTATTGAGGAAAATAGCGACTTAATCAAAATATATGATCCTGAAAAGGAAAAAATTGATACGCTAAAGGACTTAATAGATAAAGGAGTGAACGGACTTCTAGTCGTAGATATGAATGGAGATAATGCTTCAGATTTAGTACTAACTTATGGTGGATATAATATAGTGGCAACTAATTTAAAACAAAGTTTGCAAATTTTGTTTAATGATGGGAAAGGTAATTTTTCTAAAGAAAATGGACTACAATATAAGACAGGAACTTCCTTTGGTGTACTTAGAGGAAATGATGTAGATAATGATGGAGATATAGATTTATTTATAGGAGGAACCGTAAGTCAAAATAATTTTCCTATAACCTCGGAGTCCTATTTGTTTATTAATGATATTGCGAATCAAGGAGCAACTAGTCTTGACAAAAGTAAATTGCTTTCCATAGGGAATGTAGGTATTGTAATGGATGCCTTGTGGACAGATGTAACGAATAATGGAGCAATGGATTTAATGATTGCGGCACATTTAAAGCCCATCCAAATTATGTCAATAAGAGAGGGGGAGTTAATAGAAAATACTTCTGTAAATATTCCTAATAATATGACTGGTTTTTGGAATAGCATCCATGCAGTAGATTATGATAATGATGGAGATACAGATTATCTATTAGGTAATCTAGGATCAAATACACCATTATCCAATGGCAGTACTCCAATTTCAATTGCTTATCAAGACCAAGATAATAATGGGAGTATTGATGTTTTTACGGGCTTTAAATTTAATAAAGAATCTGGCGAAGTACCATTTGAATTTAGAAATGAAGTCATTACTCAAATTCCAATTTTAAAGAAGCGATTTGTGGACTACAAAACATATGCGACCACTTCATTTCAAGATTTTATAAAAGCACCCAATAAGGAAAAAACAAATACTCAAGTAGTTGTAGAATCTGTAGAGCATCAACTTTTAAAAAATGAAGATGGGCAGTTAAGGATGCAGGCGCTTCCGCTTGCGACACAATTAAGTCCTATATATGGTTGGACCACTACTTCTTTGAATGAGGATAACTTATTGGATGTAATCGCTAGTACGAACCTATCCTATAGTCGGGAATTTTGGGGAACTTATGCGGCGGCAGATGGCCTTTTTCTAGCTAATCAAAATGATTCTACGCTTTATCAAGCCATTCCTAATGCGCCAAGAATAAAGGGAGATGGTCGTGCAATCGTTACTCTTTTGCAAGATAAAAAAAGAAGCCATTTTATCAATCGAATTAATGCTCCGATGAAGGAAGTATTTAATAGTTGCTCTAATTGTTTCTATTACGCTGCAAAGCCCGAAGAGCAAGCAGCGCTTCTAACTTTTAAGGATGGATCAAGACGTAAAGTAGAATTTTATTATGGCCATGGTTTTAGAGCACAATCTACTAGAGGTGTGTTGATTGAAGATCTTAGCAAACTAGCTAAATTAGAAATTTTTAAAAAGGGAGAAGAAAATAGTGTGCTGATTGATTTGTCATTACTTAATTGATT
>JALZWC010000689.1 GCA_023300255.1 Saprospiraceae bacterium
GCACAACTTCCTGCATTCTCTATTTCTTCTAATGTGATACTTACATTCTCATCACAATCATCGGTCGCTGTTGGACTTGCTGCTGCTGGTATATTATCACACGATACTGTTTCATCGTTTGGCACATTTGCTAAGACTGGTGCTTCATTGTCTGATGAGGAGATTCGCTGTGTCGCTGATGTAGTATTTCCACATGCATCCGTTGCCGTCCATGTTCTAATTACTACCGTACCTGATACACAACCTGCATCACCACCTTCTGTCGTCTCTTCAAATGTGATCGTTACATTCGCATCACAGTTATCAGTTGCGGTAACATTGATCGTGCCGCTTGCTGGTAAAGCCTCGCCACATGCTGCCTCCGTATCTGCTGGTACACCTACTAAGACTGGTGCTGCTGTATCCTCTACTGTAATGATTTGCGTTTCTTCTGTTGAATTACCACAGTTATCTGTAACAGACCATGTTCTTACAAGAACATAGCTATTGTCACATGATCCTGGGTTTTGCGTCTCTGCAAATATTACCTCTATGTTATCATCACAATTATCAGCTCCTTCTGGAGTAGCTACTGCTGGAATATTATCACAAGAAACTGTCTCATCGTTTGGTACGCCAGTAATTACTGGTGCTGCATCATCCGTTAAGCTAATTCTTTGAACACCTTCCGTTGTGTTACCACAAGCATCAGTAGCTGTCCATGTTCTAATAATTACTTCGCCACCAGCACAAACAGCTGCGTCTGCTTCTGTCGTTTCTTCATAAGTCACTTCTACTTGTTGGTCACAGTTATCAGTTGCGGTAACTACTACCGACTCAATTGGAGGCAATGGCTCTCCACAACTTGCAGAAGCATCTGCTGGCACCCCTACTAATTCAGGTGCTACATTATCCTCTACGGTTACTATTTGTGTAGTTTCAACGCTATTACCACATGCATCTGTTGCCGTCCAAGTTCTAACTAAAACATAGTTATTAATACAAGAACCTGCATTAACTCGCTCTTGGAAAGTGACCAATACATTCTCATCACAATCATCAGTAGCAGTTAAGACTGCTGCTTGTGGAATAGAACTACATGCCACTGTTTCGTCTGCTGGTGTATCATTAAATACTGGAGCAGTTTCATCGAATATTGAAATTCGCTGAGTAGCAGTTGCTGTATTTCCACAATTATCTGTTGCCGTATATGTTCTAATGATTGTGCCTCCTGCTGTACAATCAGAACCGTTATTCTCATCTTCATCTTCAAATGTAATTTCTACATCTGAGTCACAATTGTCTGTTGCAATAACACCTGTTACATTTCCTGCTGGAATCGGTGCACTACAATCAATTGTTACATCATCTGGTACTTGAGTAATGACTGGTGCAGACTCATCAGTTACTGTGATGATTTGAGAAGCTTCTGCTTCATTACCACAGGCATCAACTGCTTTCCAAGTTCTTACTAAAGCATAGCCATCTGCACATGCTCCATCCGTTCTGATTTCCTCTAAGGTAACCGTCACTTGGTCATCGCAATTATCCGATGCCGTTATGTTAGATGGTGCTGCTGGAATGTCTCCACATTCTACCGTAATATCTGATGGTACTCCTTCTAACTCAGGTGCTTTATCATCTATTATTGTAATTGTTTGGATACCTTCTGTACTGTTAGCACAATTATCTGTTACGGTCCAAGTACGTACGATTGTATAATTATTCGCACATGCTCCTGGTACTGTTGTTTCGTTTAATTCAATGGTTACTTCTGTATCACAACCATCAATAGCTACTATGTTCGCTGGCTCAGGAATGTCCTCACAAGAAACAGTAACATCTGATGGTAGATTCGTAATCTCTGGTAGCGCCGAATCACCAATAGAAATATTCTGAGTAACAGTGGTTGCATTACCACAGTTATCAGTTGCTGTCCATGTTCTTACAATGTCATAAGTATCTTCACAAATTCCATCTACTCTTTCCTCTACCATTGTTACTTCTACATTCGTATCACAATTATCTGATGCCGTCAATGTTGCAGGTGCAGGAACTGTTTCCTCACAACCTATACTAAGATCCGTTGGTTCAGAATCAAAAGTAGGTGCAGCTGAATCTTCTATAGTAATAATTTGTGTAGCAGTCGCTTGGTTGCCACAGTTGTCTGTTGCAGTCCAAGTACGGATTAACACTTTATTATTATCACATGATCCATCTGATGTACTTTCTTCTAAAACAACTTCCACATCTGTATCACAATTATCTGTTGCTGGAATACTAGCTGGCGCTTCAGGAATGGCATCACAGCTTACCGTGATGTCCGTCGGTGTTTCTCCTAATACAGGTAACACTGTATCTTCGATCTTAATAATCTGAACACACTCTCCTACATTACCGCACTCATCTTCTCCTGTCCAAGTTCTTACGATCTGACCTTCACAGCCATTGAAACCACTCTCATCATCTGTGAAATTTAAAGAGATTTGAGCATCCCCAGAACAATTGTCCGTAGCGGTTGCTTCTCCTGTATTTGAAGGATCTCTTGATTCATCACATTCAATAGTTATCTCGTTATTTGGACAAGTTACTATTGGTGCAGCTTCATCTACTACTGTGATGATCTGCTCACATGTTGACTCATTGCCACATTCATCTACTGCTTTCCATGTTCTTAAGATCACGCCGGCATTACCGCCACAATCTGCTAATACGCCACCATCTCTATCTTCGTAAGTGATTGTCAAGTTAGCTGTATCGCTACAGTTATCTGTTGCTGTTGCTTCGCCTGTTGAACTTGGTGTTCTATCTTCATCACAAGAAATTGTGATGTCTGGTGCACATGTTAAAACTGGTGCAGATTCATCTACTACTGTGATGATTTGATCACAAGTCGTTTCGTTACCACAGGCATCTACTGCTTTCCATGTTCTTAAGATCACCCCTGCGTTACCGCCACAATCTGTTAACACACCACCATCTCTATCTGTATGTGTTATTGTAATATCTCCT
>JALZWC010000690.1 GCA_023300255.1 Saprospiraceae bacterium
GGGCGATATGCCCTTATCCATCCATCTCAAAAAGAAGCAAATGAGTGAGTCCCCTATTATCAATGTACAAGCGCTACAATTTGCTTATTCTGCTAATGATTTGGTATTACAAGATCTTAATCTAAATGTTCCTCCAGCTTCTATCTATGGTTTTCTAGGTGCTAATGGAGCTGGGAAAACTACGACTATACGAACCATATTAGGATTACTACAACCCACAAATGGGCAGGTTCAGTTATTTGGAAAATCCCTACAGGAGGATCGTAGTAAATTACTATCTAAGATAGGCGCTTTGATAGAATCCCCTTCTCTATATCTGCATTTAAGTGGCTATGAGAATCTTAAAATAGCTTGTCGATATTTCAATATACCTTACAAAAGAATAGAAGAAGTATTAGCAATGGTCCAGCTTGAAAAAGTAGGGAGTAAGTTGACTAAAAAATACTCTACAGGAATGAAACAACGCTTAGGTTTAGCGATTGCTTTATTAAATGATCCTGATTTATTAATTTTAGATGAACCCATTAATGGATTGGACCCAAATGGTATTATTCAAATAAGACAAATTATTCAAGAGCTCCATCAATCAGGGAAGACTATTTTTTTATCTAGCCATTTGCTATCTGAAGTAGAAAAAATTGCGACCCATGTCGGTGTTATTCATAATGGAAAAATGCGTTTTGAAGGGACGATCGAAAAAGTTAATCAACTGAAACAAGGCCAAAAAGTACATATTCGAACAAATGATGTAGATAGAGCTGTACCTGTTTTAAAAGAGCAGTACTCTTTAAGAATTCTCGAAGATAGATTAATAGAAATTGATATATCTTCAGAAGAATTAGTTCCTTCTATTATTAATCTGCTGATTACAAATAATATCAAGTTGTATGAAGTGAAGTTAGTAGCATCTGATCTGGAACAGCTATTCGTTGATTTAGTTGGATAACAGTAAAGGATGCAATAGATTTTTTTAACGACGAGTTACATAGGTCACAAGTGTATTGCATCTATGTGACCTATGTAACTATGTGGTTAAAAAAATACATCTAAATTTGTTCATATCATGACCGCAGAGCGGTCAAATTATGTTAGAAATGCCCAACCAATGAGCACCTTTTTAAGAAGTACCATAGCCGAGTTTATAAAATTAAAACGGACCCCCGTACCTTGGTTTGTATTGATCGGAGGAGTAGTAACGACCCTATTAGTACTATTCAAGTTTGCGGTAAACCCCTATCGAGATATAGGCTTAAATACCAACCCTTGGCCGAATTTCTATGAGTTTAATTTAAACTTAGTTGCTTTATTTTTATTCCCTTTATTCGTGATTTTATTAGTTAGTTTTGTTACCTCCATAGAGGAGCGTTCCAATACTTGGAAGTATCTCTATGTCTTACCATTTTCTAAAGGGCACATCTATTTTTCAAAATTATTGACGATTGTTTTGTTAGTCTTTTGTACGCTATTCCTCTATCATTCTGGGGTATTAGTAACAGGTTATATATTAGACCTAATTGTTCCAGAATTTGAATTTAGGTACTATCAACCAGAATGGATGTTGATGGGAAAACAGATGACTCATTTATTTATTTCTTTATTAGGAATTTTGGGTTTTCAGTATTGGTTAACCATGCAGCATAAATCTTTTTTAGTACCATTAGGTACAGGTATATTAGGTTTTATAGTCGGATTGGTATTAATGATAATGAATCATAGGGTTGGTAGTTATTTTCCGTACACTTATCCAATGCATGTAAATGCTAGTTTTGTAAATGGAACGAATACCCTTAATCCCAAAACACTTGGATTAGGTCAGTTAGAGTGGAATAGTATCGCTTATTTTTTATTATTCACCTTACTTGGGTATGTACAGGAAAGATCTAGGAATGTGGTATGAATGAGCGATCCCGTAGAGTGGGATGCTTTGAAGTGAGTAAACTGGTAGAAATTATCGTTTCACTAATGCTTAAAAATAAAAAAAGAGAACGAACCGAAGTCCGTCCTCTAATATCTTCTATCTACCCCCCAGCGATAAAAGACTCTGCAATATACTTGCATTGTAGGTTATAGGTTTTGTCTGAGAAGAATTAGTGTGACGCTGCTGAGGAATAGAATATATTATTATTATTTTATATTAAATAAAATAAAATTATCTTATCACTTGATACCCTAGTCACAAAAAGTATAATTAGTTTTTAATCTTTATTTAGCCCTTTAGCAGTAAGGTGCTGACGTGACAAAATAAATGTAGAAAATAATTCAAAAAAAGACAATAAAAGGGAACTAAGGATATTTTTTATACCATGAAGTTGGTAGATGATATTAGAAATAGAAAAGAAAGAGTCTGTCTAATGTTTTAGACAGACTCTTTTCTTACTAGTAACGACGAAAATCTATTTTGCACCATTACTTAGTAACGACGAAAGAATCCGTCCTAGATGGTCAAGTTATTTTTTTGTCGTTACTTAGTAAACGAACCAGTCAAACCAGCATCAGAGCTACCACCAACCATTACTTGAAAATCTCCAGGTTCTACTATAAATTGACCTTTATTATCATAGAAACCCAATTCTTTATCTCCTAAAGAAAAAGTAAGGGTTTTACTAGCACCAGCAGCTAATTCAAACTTTTCAAAACCTTTCAATTCTTTAATTGGGCGTACTACACTACCAACCATATCTCGTATGTATAGTTGAGCCACTTCCTCGCCTGCTACGCTACCTGTATTCGTAACAGTAGCACTTACTTTGATATTGGCAGCATCTGTTGTATCAATTTGAATATTGCTATACTCAAAAGTAGTATAGCTTAGTCCATAGCCAAAAGGATAGAGAGGGGTATTACTTTCATCACCATAATGTGTCCAAAAAACTAAATCGATTGGACCAGGACGCCCTGTTTTATACGGATTGTAATAAATCGGTATTTGTCCAACACTTCTAGGAAAAGTCATAGGTAATTTGCCACTAGGATTATAATCGCCGAAAAGAACTTGCGCAATGGCATTCCCACTTTGCGATCCTAATTGCCACGTTTCTAGAATAGCAGGAACATTTTCAGCTGCCCATGGAATAGTTAAAGGACGACCATTGGATAGGACTAAAACAATATTAGGATTAACCTTATGAACGGCTTCTAATAATTCCTGTTGTACACCTGGTAAACCTAATTTTGAACGACTACGACCTTCTCCTGATTGAAAACCTACTTCTCCTAAAGCCATCAACACAATATCAGACTTAGCAGCTAAGGCCACTGCTTCAGCGAACCCACTCTTATCCGTTTCGTTGATCTTTACTTCTTTGATAAATTCAGGATTTTCTAACACTACATCTGCTCCTTTTGCATAGCTTACTTGATCGGTATATTTCGCTAAGCCTTCTAATAAAGAAACAGCCGTACCATCATCAGATCCAATTCTCCAACCACCTAAGGGACTACTCTTATCATCTGCCAAAGCACCAATCACTGCAATTTTTTGCTGTTGCTTATTTAATGGTAATAGTTGATTATCATTTTTTAATAAAACAATAGATCGTTTCGCCATATCCAAAGCCGCCGCTTGGTGGTCTTCATGGTAGAGTAGTGTTGCCTCTTTTTCAGGACTACAGTATTTATAAGGATCATCGAATAAACCGAGTTCGTATTTCACTTTTAAAATTCTTCTTACCGCATCATCTATATAGCTTTGTTTTACCAAACCAGTCTCGACTGCTTCTTGTAAATGCTTTACATTGGCAGCGGACTCCATATCCATATCAGAACCTGCATTAGTGGCTAGTTCTGCTACATGTTTGAGATCCCTAGCAAAACCATGATCAATCATTTCCTTGCCAGATCCCCAATCAGAAATAACGAATCCTTCGAATCCCCACGCTCCTTTTAATATTTCTCTTTGTAAAAAAGCATCTGCCGTAGCAGGAATGCCATTCAAAACATTAAAAGAATTCATAACTGTTCTGACACCATTTTCTACTCCTGCTTTGAATGGTGGTAAGATCACATTATATAAAGTAGACGTACCTACATCTGCTGTATTGTAATCTTTTCCTGATTCTGCAAAACCATAGCCTGCTAAATGTTTCAAACAAGCAATGATGGTATTATCTGCTGATAAATCATCCCCTTGAAAACCTTTTATACGTGCAACGCCAACCTTAGATCCCAAGTAAGTGTCTTCTCCTGCACCTTCCATTACTCGTCCCCAGCGGGCATCTCTAGATATATCTACCATTGGTGCGAAGGTCCAATTGATACCGACTGCACTTGCTTCAATAGCTGCAATCCTTGCGGACTTTTCAATAGCCTTTAAATCCCAACTTGCTGCTTCTGCCAATGGAATAGGCGATAAGGTTTTATACCCATGAATGACATCGGAGCCAAATATCAAAGGAATGCCTAATCTGGATTCCTTAACGACTAATTCTTGTAGTTCTCGTACATTTGCTACACCTCTTACATTCAAAACAGAACCTACTTGTCCCGATTTTAAATGATCATATTTTACTTTAGCGTCTCCGTTTTCAGGAGCAGGGCCTGTAAATTCCCAAAATCCATTGTATTGATTCATTTGCCCTACTTTTTCTGTTAGGGTCATTTGCGCAAGAAGTGCCTCCACTTTTTGATCTGTAGCATCTAGGACTACTTTTTTCACAACCTTGTCAGTCTGCTGGCTTATCTTATCCTGAACCGTGCATTGAGTTAAAATTAATAATAGCACAGCTCCTAATGCTATTTTATAAAATGGAGTCATTTGAATATTTTTTATTTGAAGTTCAATAGTTCTTTTTATTGTCACACTACTTATACCTTACAAAACATTATTTCGAATAGCTTGGTTAAGCTAGACGAGGCATAAATGTATTAATTTTTATACTAAAAGTATTATTATAAAATGGCTTTTATTGACAATTTATCACAGTAGTTGGTATTGTTCGTGTAATTTTAACACTAATGCACAAATTTTAGGAGCGAGCTATACAAAAAATAGTGAATTCTGCATTGCCTGTCTAGCTAGATAGACTCTACAGACTCGACAGATTCGTGGTAAAAAAGTGTTAACTACTTTTGTGATTTGGATAAATTTATCCTTTTATTCCATTTTAAATACGGTAGTCTTGACTCTTTTACTAATTGTTCCATCTGGTGAAGTTTCTGTGAGTATCAAATCTTGCGCTTCTGGTCTATTAAATAATTCTTGGAGATTATTGATCGGTGCGATAGTTACCCGTAAAGACTGAGCGCGTTGTAAGAGTAGATCGTAGGGTAGTTGTAAAAAAGCTTTTGCTAAGATGGTATTTAAAGCCGCTCTATTACTTAGCCTTAAAGCATTGATCGTGAAACGAGGGTCTGCCTTAAGGGAGGATAACCCTAAGCAATCACAAAGATTTTCAAATTGTTTTTGAGTACCCGTTCCAAGTATAATTGCTTTTTGATCTTTTGTATAAAAAATATCTCCGTAGGGGGCGATATTGGGATGTTGACTTCCTTTTCGTTGCGGTAATACTCCTTCATTCAACCAATTACTAGCTTGATTGGCTAGAGAGGCAACACCTGTATCAAATAAGGATACACTGATTTTACTACCTAGGCCTGTTTGTTGTCGTTTTAATAAAGCCAATAAAATACCTTCCTTCAATTGATGCGCTGCGAGTATATCCATCAAGGCTACTGGCATTTTTACAGGATTCCCTTCCTTTTCCCCATTCATGAAAATCCAGCCAGTTTCCGCTTGGATCATTGCATCAAAACCAGGTGCAGGATTATTGTCTCCATAAGCAGATACGGACGCATAAATTAATGCAGGATTAACTTCTTTTAATTGTTCGTAGCTCATTCCCACTTTCGCTGCGGAGCCAGCTTTATAGTTACTAATAACAATATCTGCTTGGGTTATCCATTGTAATGCTTGCTGTTGGTCTGCTGGATTTATTAGATCTAGCAATAGCGCTTCTTTTTGCCAATTGACACTATGGTAATAAGCGGATAATGTTTTCGTTTTATCTTCTTTAGGTAACTTCCAAGAACGAGTCACATCGCCTTTTGTCCGTTTATTTTCAATTTTGATGACTCGTGCACCTAGTTCTGCAAAGAACATTCCCACGGCAGGGCCTGCCAATACACTGGCTAATTCTACGACTAATAAATCTTTGAAAAAATGTTTCAACATAAAGAAGATAGTATTGTTTACTCCTTACTAAATTGAATGAGGAGGTTACTGTTTCATCAAATGGATTGCTAAAATAGTATAAATAGAACTTTGTGACTCGTATTATTGTGTTTAAAAGGAGCCGACTGAATGTGATCGTTTTCAAAAAGTAAGTAGTCGGACATAAATAAGATAACAATTTAAAGGAGCTTATTTTTTTGCTAGTTGTTTTTAAAAAAGTCGCACATAGCCTAGCTACGTAAGAC
>JALZWC010000691.1 GCA_023300255.1 Saprospiraceae bacterium
TAATAGGTAAGACAAATATTAGCAAAGCCTCTTCTTTTAGAATAGATCGGGAGCCTAAGTACTATCTCTCTAAAACGCTTTACCAATATATACCTATGACGGATTTACAGGCGGTAAAGGTAAATAGCTTGATTGGACAAAATCAATTGCCTGATGATTTATTATCTCCTATTCAATTGAGTCTGTTAGAAATTGTTCAACAACACCCAAAGGCTAAGTGGTCTTCTGCTATTAATAAGGATTTTTTAGTTGCTTGGGAAATAGCCATAGCTAAAGTAGAGGGTCTAAAAAGTTAAGATCGATTATGATTAAAAGTAGTTGACTTATTTTTACCACGGATTCACGGATTAAGCGGTGCAAAATGCCTGCTATCCGTGAATCCGTAGTAAAAATGAGGTAAATAATGTCCATTACTTTGATAAATTAACCATCCTGTATTACAAAATACCAACCACCAATTCTACAAAAAACTTAAATTATATCGTATTTTTGCAAATATGAATACGAATAATCACATTCTATATGTCGATGATGAATTAGATAATCTAACTGCTTTCAATGCGGTGATGCGTCGACATTATACCATTACTACAGCGTCGAGTGGAGAAGAAGCGTTAGAATTGCTTAAGAAGCAGGAATTTAGCTTGGTGATAAGTGATCAGCGGATGCCTAAAATGACGGGTGTTGAACTATTTGAACAAGTCAAAAACTTATACCCAGATGTGATACGGATTATTCTAACAGGATATAGTGAAGTCAAAGCTATTATTGACTCCATTAATATGGGGCAGGTTTATTACTATATAACTAAACCTTGGAATGTCGATGAGTTGAAAGTAATGATTGATAATGCCTTGGAGACCTACAGACTAAAGAAAGACAACAAAGAATTAAAAGATGAAAAGACAGAATTGTTAGTGAAAACGGCAAGGATGGAAAAGGAACAAGTGATGGCCCATTTTGAAATTTTGAAGAGCCAGATCAATCCTCATTTTTTGTTTAATAGTATGAATATTTTGTCTTCTTTAATTCCAAAAAGTCCCAAATTAGCTGTTAAATTTACTAGTCAATTTTCTAAAGTATTTCGAAAATTATTAGAGAATAATGAAGAGATCACTATTCCTTTACAACAAGAATTAGATTTTATAAAGTCTTATCTGTTCTTACAAAAAATGCGTTTTGATAAGAGTTTAGAAATTGATGTTAAAATAGAAAAGACGAAACTCGATAAATACCTACCTCCTTTTGGTTTACAACTACTCATCGAAAATGCGATCAAGCATAACATAATTTCAGAAGAACAACCCTTGAAAATAGTGATTAGCAATGATGGCGATTATTTGCAAGTGCAGAATAATCTACAAGTTCGTGGACAGCAAGAAGAATCTACGGGTATTGGTTTGAAAAATTTGACGGCACGATATAATCTTTTGACAGATATGCCTGTTGTTATTGAGGAATCAGTGGAATTTTTTACAGCTAAGATTCCTTTAATAGAAGATGTTTAGGAAGTAGGTAATAAATAATCTACCCAAGAATCTAAACTTATTTCTACATCATTCCTTAGTAAAAAAATGTCGCTACCTCTAGAGAAAAACCGACTAATGCTTCACTTTGAATAGTATCACCGCTCATATATGGTTTACTTCCGATATACACTAAATATTTTTTATTTATAGAGTAAACAATAACAGTTTCTCTTTCAGGATCGATTAGCCAATATTCAGGGATCAACGCACTCTGATATAAATCAAATTTATCTTTTGTTTCTCGTTTAGTATTACCTGGAGAAAGAATTTCTACTACTATAGTTGGTATTCCATTACAACCTTGTTCATCTAATATTTTCTCATTACAAACTATTGTTAAATCAGGTTGAACAACGGTATCAATTTTATTTTTTTTTGTAGAAATAGGTAAGCGTACATCAAAAGGAGCATGAAAGATACTACAAGGACCTTTTTTTACATAGGTTTTGAATTCATAGAAGAGATCACCTGAAATACGTTGATGCTTTAAATTTGGAGCGGGCGACATTTGTAAAATTCGCCCCTTAATCAGTTCTACACGTTCTTTGAATTTCCAAGTAATGTAATCAGCGTAGGTATATTTTTTTGAAAGGTCTAGTTGGTTAATATCAGTTATCATTGTCTTTATTAATTGGCATTTTTGCTATAAACGCTAGACAAATATAATGATTATGTTAGAGAAGTTATAACCGCTAATACACTAATTTTATAAGCGTGGATTGTACCAATTAGGGAGTTTATCATTACAAAACCTGGTTCGTTAAATTCTTCTTGATTAGAACTTAGGACAACTAACACGACTTCTTCGACCTCTCTCTGGAATTATATAAGTAAAAGAAGCCTCAAATGCGCCTTTAGAATTAGAAGCAGCGGTCAATAGAGATACATTAATGTCATAACTTATACCAAGCATCCAAGTTTCCATTTCTAATAAGGTAGTAACGGTTACTGCCTCGATACTCATACTATTTTCCAATTGATTAGACAAGTGTGCCCAAGCACCGATTCGCATGGCTAAATCATTGTCACCAGAAGAATAGCGGACATTTGCCCCAATATTAATATCGGTAGAAGGTCCCTGCAAATAAACAGCAGCGGCAGGTAGTAAACTTAAATTTCCATTCATTTGTAACTCACCACCTAAATGTACAACATATCTTCTTAATAATGGATCTATTTGATTTTCATATAAAGATACATTTGGACTATTGATATGATACATAGCCCCACCAATATAGAATGAATTATCTCTGATAATAGTATACCACATTAGACCAGCACTAAAATCTGGATATAAATTACCTTGCGTATTTACAGCTTCTCCAGTAGGTGAGGTGAAATCTATAGAAGTAGTGGCATCGTCGAATTGTTCCGAAAACCACAGATTGCCTAAATCTATTTTTCGCTGACCAAAACCACCTTGTGCGCCTGCTACAAGGTAATAGCTTTTACTTCTACCGCCACCTAAGTATTTCATATAGGAAACGTTCAAATTACCATTGTTTTGGGTGAAATTAGAACTACCAGCTTCATCTCTTAGCCCATTGATACCTACTGCGAAGTAATCGTTTTGTGCGACATTAAAACGATAATCCAAGTGAGCAGCCATCGTTCGGAATGGTACATCATTTAGTACACTAGCCCATTGGTCTCTGTAGTTTATAATAAATCTAGCTTGTCCTTCATAGACGACATTAAGAGCTGGATTCAATTGATCGGGGGAGGCATAAAATTGGGCAAACCTTGGGTCTTGTGCTTTTAAATTAAAGCAAAAAGTGAAGAGTAGGATTACTGCAATTGTATATCTCATACTGTATGTTTTTCTTTGAAATTGTTCTTTAGTTAGTAACAAGCCTACTTTATTAAAGTAGTGTTTCCTTTGAATATTTCTTTCTGTCCGTTTAAGTAGATCACTTCCATAACCCAAGTAAAAACGCCACCGTTTAGGACTTGACCTCGGAAGGTACCGTCCCAACCTATATTGGCGTCATTTACGTCAAAGTTCCTAGCGGTATAAATCTCTTCTCCCCATCTGTCATAGATATGGAAGTATAGTACCGTTATGTTGGATTGACCATGGACTAATAAAATATCATTAAAACCATCATTATTTGGGGAGAAACCAGAGGGGATAAGTACCTTTTTGGGGTTGGTGGTACGGAGGAAGAAATCAGCTTCGGCTTCACAACCTGCTTCATCAACAGCGTATACTTCAAATTTGGTGCTAGATTGTGGTTTGACCACAATTCTTTCGCAATTTTCTTGCAAACAGTCAATATTTGGTCCCCAATCTAATTGTACAGCACCTTTATTATTAGTATAATTAGCGGCTATTATTGTAGAATCGCCTATAATGATAGATGCTACATCACTAACGATTTCAATGCTAAATGGAGAAGCTTGCTCTATTTTAATACTTGACTCTTCCCATATACAACCATTAATATCTCTTACAAATGTTGTATAATTTCCTGCAGTTAAACCAATAAAAGTATTATTAGATTTATAGTTATTGCCATCCAAACTATATTGGTAGGGTGGTAAACCACCAGAAGGTACAATGTCTATTCGACCATTCCGATCTCCAAAGCAAATGATAGAATCTGTTTCAATAGTACCAATAATAGAAGAGGGACTATTTAATGTCAAGTCTTCCACTTCTGAACAATTATTAGCATCAACCACAGTTACTTGGAAGTCGCCTCCATTTGTATTTAAGAGATCTTTGGTGTCTGCGCCTGTTGACCAATTATAGCGATAAGGGAGTGTTCCTCCAGAAATACTTAGCTCAACGCTTCCACTCTGGTCGTTACTACAGCTAGGATCTATTAATAATATATCTTCAACGAGTAAAGGATTTGGTTCGAATAGTTCGTAGGTAGCATTTATTGAACAATCATTGCTATTGATAAGGGTAATATCATACTGACCAATAGGTAATCCAGTAAGGCTATTACTAGTAGAATCTCCTCTCGGATGATTCCAGTTATAGTTAGTAATGGTTGAGCCGTCACTTAAACTATTTACAAGGATGCTACCAGAGTTATCTCTATAACAATTTAGACTATCCAGTGTAGCATTGATTAAAATTTCTTCAGGTTCTCTTAAGAACGTTTCTAAGGTAGTGCTACAATTTTGTTGATCGGTAACGGTTAATGCATAATTAATATTACCTGCTAAGTTTTCAATTAATTGGGTTCTTTCACCATTACTCCATCGGTAATTATAAGGTCTACCGCTTCCTCCAATGGGTTCATTAGCTGCTAACCTTCCGTCGTTGAGTCCAAAACATTTTGGACTAACACCTATTGCCGTTATTTGAATGGAATCTAATTCTTCAATGACTATAGAACTCATTTCTTCACATCCATTTTCATCCGTGACGGTTACAAAATAGGTGGTCGCTTGTAAATCTTTAGCGATATTGTTGCTTCCCTTTTGAGCACTCCAATTGTATTGGTAATTTGTGCCATTTCCTCCAGAAGCAAAAACGATTGCTTCTCCTTCAGTTGATTGGTGACAAGGGATCTTTAATTGGTTAATGCTATCAATTTTTAAAGACTCGTCGGGTTCGATAATTCTTACTAAGTCACTAGTTTGACAATCATTCGCATCCGTAACAGTGACCCTATATTCTCCTGCTACTAAATTAGAGATAATAGAATCTCTCGTGTTAGTTACATCACTCCATTGATAGGTATAAGGGGGCGTTCCTCCTTCTGGTGAAATGATAACTTGACCAGTAGCAGCACCCATACAATTTACAGGTGTAACCTGTGGGAAATAGGCTAAATCTGCTGGTGGTACTAAGGTAACTTCTCCAAATTCCATACATCCTTTTTCATCAACTACTTCTAGATTGAATATTCCTTGTCTAGCATCTGTGATCGGATTTTGGATAGGAATATTATTGAGTCTAAAAGTATAAGCCCCTGTACCACCAATTGCAAAAGCTTCAATTTTTCCGTTGGTACCATTAAAGCAACTAGGAGTTGTAACAACTATCGTATCAAACTGTAAGGTATCAGGACTTTCTACAAGGACGGTATCTAAAAGTGCACATGCTTGGATGTCTGTAATAGTGAAAGGATATCGGCCTGGTGAGAGATTTCTTAGCGTGTCTGTAAATCGACCATCTCCCCAATCAACCGTATAACTACCACTTCCATTCATACCTGTTACCACCGCTAGTCCATCTGCTCTATCATGACAAGAAGCTGATTCGCTACTTTGAATCGTCGAAATGATGGAAGGTTCGTCTAAGGATACTTCATGGATTTCCGAACAAGAATTTTCATCAGTGACTTCAATTTTATAAACCCCTGCCGTTAGGTTTCTAGCTTCAAAAGATGTTTGCTGCTGTTCGTCATCCCATAAATATTCATAATTGCCAGCTCCTCCAGAAACTCGTACGGCGATTCTGCCATTGGAGGCGCCATTACAGGTAGGTTCTACCATTAGCTCTGTAGAAATATTTATCGGTCTTGCTGGGAAAATAGTTTGATTTTTGGTAAGTGTACAACCTTGTGCATCTGTTACCGTAACCGTGTAAGTATCCTCTTTTAATAAAATGTTGTGTCTGCCAAACTGGCCATTATCCCATTTGAAATTATATCCTTCAGATTGCTCATTAGGAATACCGCCTGAAGCAGAAGCTATAATTCTTCCATCTTCTTCTCCTACACAACTGATAGAATCTATCTCCAATTGGATGGAGAGTACGGTTGGTTCTTTTACCTCTGTAGAGATTTCTTCTGTACAATTATTTTGATCGGTTACAGTAACGGAGTAGGTACCTATCCTTTTTGCACTAGCTTCTGCACCGGTTTGATTATCGTCCCAACTATATCTATAAAAAGGTTCGTTGTCAAAAGGGGTACCTCCTTTGACCTTTACACTCGCTATGCCATCGTCTCCTCCATTACAACTGATAGGGCTGGAGGTAGGGGTTAATATTAATTGGCTTGGAGCTTCAATGCTTTGTTCGTCTATTACTTCACATCCATTTGCGTCTGTTACTGTAATCCGATAAGTACCTGAGACTACATTAGTAATGGCAGAAGTGCTTTCTTGATTGCGAGACCACTCGTAAGTATATCCACCAACGCCTCCAAATGCATTTGCAATGATTTGTCCATCCTGTAGATCGAAACAGCTTGGTGCAATAGAGTCAAAAACAACGCCTAAAGAATCCATCGTTCCAATAGTAAACTGAACAGTATCTGCACAAATATTATCCTTGTCACTTATTAAGACTTCATAAATCCCTGTCCCAAGATTATTGAAAGTTGGATTGTTTTGAGTTGGCAGCTCATTTAACCTATAAGTATAGGGCGCATCCCCACCTATTACATTGATGGTTGCACTTCTATCGGTGTTTCCATAACAGGCAACCTCAGGAACGGCAGCTAATAAACTAGCTTCTAAATCGCAAAAAATATGTCTGAAAAATATATTCGTAGGATCTGTAGTACAAGTTTGACCATCATAAACAGCTCTAAACAATACGGTTGCTTCCTCTCCATTCGTGAAACCTCCTTCTCTATGGAAAAATTCATCATCCGTAGGCTGCCAACCAATACCGTCTCGACTTACTTCATATCCAATAGCGTCAGGAACCCTTTGCCAATAAAAAAAGACTTCTCCATTATCAAGAGAAGAGTGGGTAACGGTCATGTCAATATCTGTTGCTAATAAACGGACATGCAAAGTATCTCTAGTCAGACAACCTTCTGATGTTTCTTTTTCTAATACATAAAATGGCTCTGTATTGCCATTGGCGTTCAAAGTCGGATTAGCACCCGAAGAGGCATTTAAGTTGGTTCTTGGAGCGATCCAGCTATAGGTACTATTTGATGCTTGATCAAAAGAAAGAGACCAACGCTCTATTATATTATTAACAGTTACTCCTGATAAAGAAGAAGCGATCAATACCCACTCTCCATTTATAGATTCTCCAACTAAACTTTGCCAGTCATTTTGCGGTAAATAAACGCCGTCGTAGGGAATAGTCGCTTTGTCTATTGGTATTATTGCTTTTGGACTAAAACAAATACTTTGAGCACCTTGTCCAGTAGTTCCATTTGTTCTTACCAAGGAAATGCTTTGTCCTTTTGGGCCTCTTAGTTGAATAGTAAGATCTTCTGCTTTATCTGTTTCTAATTCAATACATATGTTAGTTAATTCAGAAAGGTCATCGGATATAGATTGCCCATTAAAACCACTAATATTTAATGTATCAATAAATCCTTTTTCTCTATAAAAAACGGTATTGCTATTTTTTTCAAAGGACTTGGCATCTAATGCTTCAGGCGTAATATAGGCCCCTAGTTGGAGTACATCCCCTTCACAAGCAGTGATAGCTGATTGATGAAATAACTCCTCCTCACACTTCAAGCAATCTTTATGATTTATTGGTAATACTTTGATCTGAATAGAAGTATCGCTTGGGCAACCATAACTATCTTCTACACTAAATTGGTAAATCTTTCTTTCATTAGGTAAAGTAGGGACATCGGGAACTGCTAAGACAGTATGTGGATTATCTGAGGGGATTTTCTGAACAATAGTTTGATCGTCTAACCACTTTATGGATACAATGTCTGCCTCAAAAGAATCTAAGTTAGGAAACAGAGAATGATCGAATTCAATACCCCAAGAGAAAATCCATCCATTATCTTGTTCCCATAAATCGGTTACTTTAATCGTCCACTCTCCATTAAGCGGGCAACCGACTAAAGTCGATAAGGGCATATTTGATTTATAGTTCCCTTCAGGTAATAGAAAGGGTTCTCCAATGTTAGAATTATTATCCAAGCGAGCTACATCTGTTAACGTAAACTGTTCGCCTGGTAACCAACAATAATTTTTACCTTCCCCAATAACAGCATCAATACCATCTCCATCAACAGGGACACCAAGGTATACCTTATCGTTGATAGGTTGTTGATCTTGTAATATGACAGATCTTCCATTCGGACAAGTAATACTGATCTCCATATCATGGAGCCAAGAGTGTTCTATATTTAAACAAATAGATTGTAGATCTTCTAAATTTGTGAGTAGTTGTCCAGGTCGAAAATCTTTAAAGCTGATACTCGTTTCGTAAGAACGACCATTTCCATCTGGTAGTGGTAGCGAGTCAGAGCGTATGCCATTAGATTGAAAAAAGCCAAGGGTAGGACTTACAGATATATTAGAAGAATCAGACATAACTCCACCTTTCAAGGTGATGGTATCTCCAACGCATACTTCCGATGGGAAATTATCGAGTATTTCAAAAGTAGGCTTGGTAGATACTCTTACTCGTTGGGTAATGAAATTACTATTTTGACAACCAAATTGATCTGTAATAGTCAGCTCTACTTTATAACCCCCTGATTTTTGATAAGTGTGTGTAACATCTTTACCTTCTGCTGTTGCACCATCCCCAAATGCCCATAAAAAACTAGAAGTGGCATCTGAATGATCGTACACTTCGCCTGCCTCTGGATATAGTCCTTTTCCATTGAAGGTGAGTTCATCTCCTATACATACATTGATATATCCGTTTTCGGGGGCATCAGCAATAGGGATCGTATTGATTAAGTCTGCTTGGATTAATTGACAAGCGGGAATACAATTCATAGCAGCATTCCAACCTTCGCCTTGACCTGCTCCATTAGATTCAAAAATTACGGTCAAGCAACCACTTGGATTGGTCGCTGTTGCTTGTACAATAAAAGGATATCCATTTAATCTATCCGTTGCTTGTAGTAGTAATGGAGAGTTGCTATCGTTGCCGTTGTAAAAATTTAGTACATCTCCCTCTCTGAGGTCAATATCGGAGAATATTAATTGCGTATGTGTTCCTGATATGGGAGTCGTACAAAAATCAGGACATAGTACACTAGAAATGGTTTCACGAGCTTGATAGTCGTTAGCAGCTCCACCAGAATCTTGAAAGAGTCCAGAACAACCACAAGGCAATGGATCACCAATTAATACTGGAGCTTGACTCCAGATTAAAGTGAAATTAGATAAGAAAAATATTAATAGGGTGATCGATCTCATGGAGCTTCCTGCACTTTAATGGCTATAAATAAATGATCCTAAAGACTTTAAGACGGCTATTGTTAGATGGTTGTTACTTAGTCTACTAGACATTTTTAGAAAAGAACATATAGAAGTGAGGGTAGCGACAAATTTTGATTAAAAAACAACGAAATGTAGTCAATTCTTGCCTGCGTGCCTTGGCAGGTAGGTTTAAACGAAAATTATCTCTGTTCTTTGCGTTCGCTTCTATTTTCTTTAAAAAGTCTAATAGTATAGTTGTTACTTATGGTCAGTTATTAGTATTGGGGGTACTTGCAAGACCTGTATAGATTTATGAAAAAAACAAAGATTGTAGGTTATTCTGACGAGATGATGGTGGTGTATATTCATTGGGGGACAATTTATTAAAAAAATCAATGTGATAGATTAAGATAAAAAGTCAATTATCCCGCCAATTCCTATTTTTAAGATGATAAATAGGTATATATATAATATACTTTTAATCTTGTACAGGTATTTTTTGTCAAATCCTCGGTTTTGAGGCTGTTAATTACATACGAGAGCTGGACAAAATAGTTTGGACCTGTCTGGCGGCTAGATAGGTCCAAATAAATCATCCAGCAATTTAACGGTTAATTGTGTCCGATTACTTTGATATGCCTAACAAATCTATCATAAATAAGTGCTTGGACAAAATTAAACGTAATGTTTTAACCACATAAGTAGTCGGACATAAATAAGCCATTTTAATGTTAGGTTATTTTTGGCCGACTACTTAGGTACATAGAGCACATAGG
>JALZWC010000692.1 GCA_023300255.1 Saprospiraceae bacterium
ATTTCTTAGAAGATGAGCTTGCAGAGCAAGTGAACCGCAAAGCGGACGGGCTTGCTGGGCAGTTTAAAATGGCTAATTTATTCTTTCACTTTGCCTTATGTCCTGCTAGGGATATACTTTTACTAATTAAAAAGAAAATATGCAATCTAGAAAAGAAGTGATAAGAAGTTGTGCGGCTCGTTTATTTCGTAAAAAAGGATATAACGCAACTTCTATGAGAGACATTGCAGAAGCGGTAGGAATTAAAGCAGCCAGTATTTATAACCATATAAAATCAAAACAAGAATTACTGGAAGATCTATTATTAATGATGGCCCACTTGTTTAGCAAAGGTATGGAAGACATTAATAGAAGCTCGTCCTTAAGCTCAGAACAAAAATTAGAACGTTTAATTGCTTTACATATCCGGTTAACGGTAGAAAATACGGATGCAATAGCACTAGTTGCAGGAGAGTGGGTTCATCTAAAATCTCCTGCCAGAGAAGAATATCTAGTCCTCAGAGAAACTTATGAAAACCAGTTTAAAGCCATTATTGACACAGGCAAAACAGAAGGCTTATTCAAAGAGATAGATACAGAAATTATCTTGTTTTCTACCTTATCTACCTTGCGCTGGCTGTACTCTTGGTATAGTAAGAATAGACAATATAATATAGTAGAATTAGAGCGTCAAATGACACAATGTCTAATAGCGGGGATAAAAAGGTAATATTATATTTGGATATATAACTAACAATCGTTAGTTTTGACCTATTAATAATTAGTAATAGGAAAATATGGCACAAAATTTTTATCCAATAATAGTCAAATCAATAGAGAAAACAACGTTGGATTGTTCCATTATATCATTTGATATTTCCGAAAAAGATAAATCAGTATTTAATTTTAAGCAAGGTCAATATCTCACCTTTAAAGCAACCGTAAATGGCGAAGAAATCCGCCGTTCTTACTCGCTTTGCTCTAGTCCACATGATAACGATTGGAAGGTAGCCGTCAAGAAAATTGAAGATGGTCGGTTTTCTACTTATGCCAACGATGTATTAAAAGTAGGGGATACCGTAGAAGTCATGCCTCCATCAGGCCGATTTTTCGTGGAAGTGAATCCCGATAAACAAAAAAATTACGTTGCTTTTGCCGCAGGAAGTGGCATTACTCCTATCCTTTCCATTATCAAGACACATCTTCAATCAGAACCCAAAAGTACTTTCAAGCTATTCTATATCAATCAAGCGGTCTCGACTATTATCCTAAAAGAAGAATTAGAAGGTATTAAAAATAGGTTTATAGATCGTTTTGAGATTTTCCATTTCTTGACACAAGAGGAAAGAAGTGTGCCCTTATTCAATGGCAGAATAGATAAAGACAAACTCAACATTATATTTAAAAGCTTAGTGGCTAAAGAGAATATAGACGATTATTTTATTTGCGGCCCTAATGCTATGATTTTTCTAATTCAGGATTTTCTACAGGAACTTGGGGTGGAGAAAAAGCAAATCCATTTTGAATTGTTCAATACAGATGGTATCCCTGCAACTGGACAAAAAAAGAAGAAACGAAAAATAGACAATAGTATTCTATCTGAGATCAGTATCATAGAAGGGGGTAAAAGCATTAAAATTACCATACCTAGAGGTTCCGATAATATATTAGATGCAGCATTGAAGAAAAATGCAGATCTACCTTTTGCCTGTAAAGGAGGCGTTTGCTGTACTTGTCGAGCAAAATTGATAGAAGGCGAAGTAGACATAATCGTCAATTATGGATTAGAACAGGAAGAAATTGATGAAGGATATATTTTGACTTGTCAGGCAATTCCAACTTCTGCAAAAGTAGTGGTGGATTTCGATTCATCTATTGGCTAACACTAATTAATTAATAATTGAAAATGGAGAATTGAGAATTAGCCATACGCTTTCACTAATTATCAATTTTTAATTATCAATTCTCAATTTAATAATTATGCAAGATTTAGAAAAAGATTTTCAAGACAGAATTGATAGAGGAGAGGTCATTGAACCTAGAGACTGGATGCCTGAAAAATATCGCAAAACGCATATTCGACAAATTTCTCAACATGCGCACTCGGAAATTGTAGGCATGTTACCAGAAGGGAATTGGTTGACTCGAACACCGACGCTAAGAAGAAAGGTAGCCTTACTAGCAAAAGTGCAAGATGAAGCAGGTCATGGCTTATATTTATATAGTGCAGCTGAAACTCTAGGTATTAGTAGAGATGAATTGTTTGAACAACTAAATGCTGGTAAAGCGAAATACTCTAGTATTTTTAATTACCCTACCTTGAGTTGGGCAGATATTGGGATTATCGGATGGTTAGTAGATGGTGCAGCTATTATTAATCAGGTAATGCTAACTCGTACTTCTTATGGACCTTATGCCAGAGCGATGGTGAAAATATGTAAAGAAGAAAGTTTCCATCAAAGACAGGGATTTGAAATCATGATGACCCTTTGTAATGGTACAGCAGTACAAAAGCAAATGGCTCAAGATTCTTTAAACCGCTGGTGGTGGCCTTCACTAATGATGTTTGGACCACCTGATGCCGAATCTACGCATACCGAGCAATCCATGAAATGGAAAATTAAACTAAAAACCAACGACGAATTGCGCCAGCAAATGGTAGATGTGACAGTAGAGCAAGCAAAGGTATTAGGCTTAACGATGCCTGATCCAGACATAAAATGGAATGAAGAAAGAGGGCATTATGATTTTGGTGAAATTGATTGGGAAGAGTTTTGGCAGGTTGTAAAAGGCTATGGCCCTTGTAACAAAGAAAGACTTGCTGCGAGAAATAAAGCTTGGGATGAAGGTGCATGGGTTCGAGAAGCAGCAGTAGCCTATGCGGAGAAACAGGCTGCTAAAAGAACGCAGGCTATAGCTGTATAATCAAAAACACAAAGGTAGCTTAGACCTCTGGTCTGAGTAAATGAAGTTGCTACTCAGACCAGAGGTCTAAGCTACTCTTTGCAGAATCTATAAATAGATAGAAAATGAAAAAAGAATGGCCCATTTGGGAAGTGTTCATACGAACAAAGAATGGTTTAGAACATCGGCACATTGGTAGCTTACACGCTGCCGATAGTACAATGGCTATTGAAAATGCTAGAGATGTTTATACCCGCAGACAAGAAGGCGTCAGTATTTGGGTAGTAGAATCTATCAATATAAGTGCCTCTAATCCTTCGAATAGTGATTCTTTATTTGACCCTGCAATAGATAAAGCATATAGACATCCTACTTTTTATAAATTACCTGAAGGGGTAAAGCATATTTAAATAATGGAAAATTGATAATTAGAAATTATACTCTAATTTTCAATTCTTAATTCTCAATTATTTTGAAAGATAAAATATATAATTACCTCTTAATGCTTGGTGATAATTCGATGATTTTAGGACATCGCTTATCTGAATTATGTGGGCATGGTCCAAGTTTAGAAACGGATATTGCTTTGACCAATATATCTTTGGATTTATTTGGACAAGTCCGTCACTACTTCCAATATGCTGCAAAAATAAAAGGAGCAGAAACAACAGAGGACAATATTGCATTTTTACGCTTACCGAATGAATATAAGAATACCCTATTAGTAGAACAACCTAATACGGATTTAGCCTATGTTATAGCTCGTCAATTTTTTTATGATGTTTATCATCTACTTCTACTTGACCAATTAATAAATAGCACCGATAAGCAAATAGCAGCTATTGCGACAAAGTCTATCAAAGAAGTTAAGTATCATACAAGGTTCTCTTCTCAATGGGTCAAACGATTAGGTGACGGAACAGCGGAAAGTCACGAAAAAATGCAAACTGCTATTGATTATTTATATCCTTATACTGCAGATTTATTTAAAGAAACACCACTTGAAGTTTCTTTAAAAGAAGCAGGTATTGGAGCAGATCTAACAAAGATTAAGGAAAGTTGGTTGACTCAAGTTAAATCAGTATTGGAAGAGGCTACTATTACTTTTCCAGAAAATCCTTATGGACATGTTGGAGGGAAAGAAGGGGTACATTCTGAACATTTGGGCTATATTTTATCCGACTTACAATATATGCAAAGGGCTTATCCAAATATGACTTGGTAATGTATAAAAGTAGCTTAGATCTCTGGTCTGAGTAGTTGAGCGATAAGGCTACTCAGACCAGAGGTTTAAGCTACTTTTTACTGTTACAAAAAACACATCATCATCGATACAATAGCAAACATAAAAAAACATTTAATAGCCGTTAGTGATCCTGAAATTCCTGTACTAAGTATCATGGATATGGGCGTCGTACGTGATATTGAAGTAAATGGCAAAGAGGTGTTAGTCAAGATAACACCAACCTATTCTGGCTGCCCTGCTATGGATATGATAGCAGCAGATATAAAAATTGCTTTGGATAAAGAAGGCTATCAAACAAAAGTCGAACTAATCCTTTCTCCTGCTTGGACGACCGATTGGATAACAGAAAATGGTAGGCAGAAACTGGAGGAGTATGGCATAGCTGCCCCGCTTACAGAATCAGCCGACAAACTAGCTTTGACGGGAGAATCCAAATTGGTAAAATGTACCAATTGTGGATCTAACAACACAACAATGGTCAGTCAATTCGGCTCAACTGCTTGTAAAGCATTATTTAAATGCATAGACTGTTTAGAGCCTTTTGATTATTTTAAATGCCTTAAATAATGGAGAATTAAACAAAGGTCGGGCAACATTCCTACGTCCACATCTTGTCATTCCGCAGGAACCTGTACTATCCCCTACCTCCACTTATGATTAGCAAAATATAAGTAGATGTAGGAATGGTACAGGTTCCTACGGAATGACAAACGTAGAGGTAGGGACGGTACAGATTCCTACGGAATGACAAAGCGCAGAGGTAGGGACGCTCGGGGCTATTTTCGTTTTCAATTTTTAATTCTCCATTTTCAATTAAACACATATGAGTACCCTTCTATTCGACCAACAAAACGGAGTAGCCAAAATTACGCTTAACCGACCTAAAGCTTACAACAGCTTTAATAAAGATTTAGCCTTTTCTCTCCAAGCAGCTTTAGATAAATGTGCAGCCGATGAAAGTATTCGTGCCGTTATCTTAACAGGAGCGGGTAAAGCATTTTGCGCTGGGCAAGATTTAGGCGAAGTCTCCACGCCCGAATTAATGCCTGGATTTAAGGTATTATTAGAAGAACATTACCGTCCAGTTGTTCTTAAAATTAGAAATCTAGAAAAACCTGTTATTGCTGCGGTAAATGGTGTTGCAGCAGGAGCGGGGGCAAATATTGCCTTAGCTTGCGATATTGTAGTGGCATCTGAAAAGGCCAGTTTTATTCAAGCTTTTAGTGGGATCGGTTTAATACCTGATAGTGGTGGTACCTTCTTCTTACCTCGATTGATTGGTTTTCAAAAGGCACTTGCACTTGCTATGTTAGGCGATAAAATTTCAGCGACAGAGGCGGAGCAAATGGGGATGATCTATAAAGTATTTTCGGTAGAAGATTTTGAGGAACAAGTTAATCAGTTAGCCAACCGATTAGCAAAAATGCCTACCAAAGGATTAGCCCTAACAAAAAAAGCATTCAATAGCTCCTTAACCAACTCTCTAGAAGAACAACTTTCTGTAGAAAATGCTGCTCAAATTGAAGCTAGTGAAACGGAGGATTACGAGGAAGGGGTACAGGCATTTCTTGGAAAACGGAAACCTAATTTTAAAGGAAAATAGATGGCTTGATTGTTAAATTGTTTGATGGTTCCTATAGAACGTTGATAAGCAATCTAACAATTCGACAATCTAACAATCTAACAATCTAACAATATGAAAGTTGGTATAATCGGATCGGGCGCTATGGGAAGTGGCATTGCACAAGTAGCGGCAACAGCTGATTGTGAAGTTGTAGTCTTTGACACTTCACAAGCCGCAATAGAAAAAAGTCAAGCCAATCTGGCTAAGATAATGGCTAGGTTAGTCGTTAAAGAACGGATTAGTCAACAAAAAGCAGATAGCATTCAAGCAAATATTAGTTACATCAATACACTAGAAAAATTTCACGCTTGTGAATTGATTATTGAAGCTATTATTGAAAATTTAAACATCAAGAAAAAAGTTTTTAAAGAAGTAGAAGCAGTTGTTTCTTCAAGCTGTATTATCGCCTCCAATACTTCTTCCCTTTCCATCACTTCCTTAGCTGCAGCTTTAGAAAAACCAGAGCGATTTATCGGGATTCATTTTTTTAATCCAGCTCCTTTAATGAAGCTGGTTGAAATTATTCCTGCTTTACAAACCGAATCGTCCATTACTACGACGGCTAGGACTATTATAAAGGAATGGGGTAAATTAACCGTTTTGGCAAAAGATACACCAGGATTTATTGTCAATAAAGTAGCTCGCCCTTTTTATAGTGAAGCCTTACGAATATACGAAGAAGGCATTGCAGACATT
>JALZWC010000693.1 GCA_023300255.1 Saprospiraceae bacterium
CCAATTTGAATAGTAATACTTAAGTTTATGTACTAATTACGTCTACTTTAGTCGTGGTTTTATTTCGCTACTGCAAATACTTATGTATATACCATAGCCAAGGAACGCAGGCAGGTAAAAAAAGAACGTACATCTAGTCAACATCATAAATTTGAAATCTATATTCCCTACTCCACCAATTCCTTAGCAGCCTTCATAGGAATACTGATACATTTCTTTTCCATATACGTCATCATTTCTTCAATCAAGGCACGAGACTTATCATCCAACTCTTCCAAGTCTTTTTTAAAGACTTCCTTCATGGCTCTTTCTTTAATTTCCTTCACTTGTTCAGGCACATGGCGCATCGCCTTTTCGATTTGTCGCCACTGAAAAGCTTCTTCAAATGATTTAAACTGATCGGTGAGTAATATCTTAGCAATACCTATTTCTTGTTTGCGAAGAGATAGATTTAAATCCGCTAATTCTTTCAAAATTTCTATATTAATGTGCCGAGTAGGAAATTGAGTAATTACCTCTTTTGATATGTTATTGGGAATAGATAAATCAACCACTACTTTTTCTCCTTGTTCTCCGTTTAATAAGGCTTGATATAAAGTCGTATTAATAATCGCCTCGGTAGCTCCTGTACAACAAATCAAACAATCAAACCCTCCTTTATAGTTTGGCAAATCACTTAAGGCATACCCATTTCCATTAACAGACTCCGCTAAGCGTTGTGCATTTTCTAAACTTCTATTAAAAACGGTGATATGTCGATACCCTTGTTTTAGTAAAAACTTAGATACTAAGGTATTGGTTTGTCCTGCACCTACTAATAAGATTCGAGCAGTAGTCGGTAAATTTGTTTCTCTTAATTTTAACATGGCCAAAGAGACAACAGACACTGGCTTTTCACCAATCCTAGTCTTAGCATATACCTCTTTTGTCGCTTGAACCAAATATTTCATTAATAATCGAATATGATCTCCTGTTAGCTGCCAGTTCTTACATTGGGTATAAGATTCTCTAATTTGGCGCATGATCTCTCGTTCTCCTACGACCAAAGAGTCAATAGAAGAGGCCACTTCATAGAAATGAACAATGGCTTCTTTGCCTTCATAAGCAGCAACGGACTTGGCTATAAAATCACTAGAAAGAGGAGCGTTAATCGTTTTAAAAAAGTGGTCTATAAAATTGATATCTAAATCAATATCTGTCCGAAATAAATAGATAACCCGATTACAAGTAGCAGTATATAGTAGTTCTGATAAGTTTAAATTTTCCTTTAATGCGATCAGTTTAGCCCCTAGTTCTGTTTCATCAGTATGAGGCAGCACAAAGTTACTGATCTGTTCCAAATGGACATTCCGATGGGTTACCGTTAAAATTTTGTAGCCGTCTAACATACTTTTCTGTTGTCCAAAATCGGAATGAGTCGCGAAATGATTAAAATTGATAGAATGATCGAGCATAAGTAGTTTTACTAGTATAGAACTTTGAAACAGCATAGAGAATAGAGATATATTTCGTTTAAAAAACAACGAAATCCTATCTATTCCTGCCTGCCTTGACAGGCAGATTAAACGAAATACATCTCTATTCTTGCTTCTCTACTCTCTATTCTAAAACCTGCAAAGTTTTATAGTATAGAACATAAGCTCCTAGCAAAAATACTTTGGAACTCAGGAAATATTGTCATTTTACTGTAACAAGGTTAAACAAAATAAAATGTACTATTTTTAAGCAGTCAATTTTGATGTAAAAAGCTAATTATTTGTACTAATTAGACGTATATTTTTATAATTTTAGTAGAAACTAGCATTTTTTGTTTAAGGGTAATGTTTGGACTATAGTAGTAGTTACCGATTTTCAAGCTGACGATCTAATGAATTTTTAAGCCTTACTTACCAACGGCTTAATACTTCATACCTTCTACTTTATCATACTACTGTACATGTGAACTAGAGCAGAGAGCAGAGAATAGAGAGTAGAGACAGATTTCGTTTACAAACAACGAAATTTGGTCATTTCCTACCTGCGTGCCTTGGCAGGCAGGTTTAAGCGAAATTTATCTCTATTCTCTGCTCTTTTCTTATGTATAGTAGTATGCTACTTTATACTTATTACTTCACTTAGTAGCTTCACTTCCTAGCCTTTTAAAAGAACTTTTAATAATATGAGCGAGAAAAAAAATTATTACCAACAAGTATTCGATGTAACTCGACTAATTCCTGCTGGTAGAGTTAGTACTTATGGAGCAATTGCAGATTATCTAGCACTTGGTTCTGCTAGAATGGTCGGTTGGGCATTGAACAAATGCAATTGGACAAGTGATGATGCAATACCTGCTCATCGTGTAGTCAATAGCAAAGGGGAACTAAGCGGGCGTGGACACTTTCCTAGTCCCACTATGATGCAAGAGTTACTTGAAGGAGAAGGAGTCGTCGTAAAAGGAGACAAAGTGCAAGATTTTAAGACTGTTTTATGGGTACCTGCAAAAGAACTATAAGACAGATCTTTAAACTAGAATAGAGAAGCGAGAGCAGAGAATAGAGACAGGTTACATTCAAAAATTAATGAAATTTCGTTGTTTCTCAAACGAATTAAGTCTCTAATCTAACTTCTCTAAACTCTATGTTATTTTTTATAGTTTCAAAAGACAATTTTTTTTTTAGAAACCTTAATTTTGTATTTCTTATTCTTTCATCCGTAGATAATTATTCTTAAAATATACGATCGATCTATTTAGTGAAGAGAATTAAATAAGTTGAGCCAGAATGCGCCGACATTTTTTCTTGTAAGGAGCGCTAAAAAATTAAGCATAGTCTGTACTACGGTTCATT
>JALZWC010000694.1 GCA_023300255.1 Saprospiraceae bacterium
TTCCTAATTGTAATGAACAACGTTAGACGGATAGCCCCATAGCCAAAGCAGGCAGGCATAGCCAGAGATGAAAAGAGCGAAGAATAACTGTGTATTTTATTATTTCGTCATTACTTAACTAGGAGAATTTCTTTATTCATTGTGTTAATTAGTATAAATTTCAAGGAATACTTATCAAATTGTATAGCACAAAAAAAATAAAATAATCACTCAATAGTGACTGTGCAAAAAAACAGTGATTTAATGATATAGTGATTTTTATTTATGCTAAAAATCAAAATAAGTTAGTTATAGTTACATTCTAACTAAAATAAGTTATCAAAATAATTTTAGTGCTTGTTCTTTTTTAGATTTTATTTTTCAGTAATTCTTCGAATCATCAAAGAAAGAGCTGTCACAAAAAACATATTTAAATAAAAAAATATCATTCTTTATAGATAAATTTGTAGTGTTATATAGCTGTTCCCCACTTTAAACACAACTACTTTTTTCCAATTCCCCTTTCCCCTTTCCCCTATAATTGTCGAATAAAGATATTAGAGAGAATCAAAAAAATATTATCCTGTCCTTCCGGGATTTAGATTAACTATTTCGTTTCTCTCCGCTTTTATTGTCAATTCCCAAGCTATCATTAATATTAAATTATAGAGTTATTTAAAAATGAATTGATGGATTATTGACAACCTATTAATTCCTAGGACATAAATAGGTTTGTAACTGATTACAGAACATCTTTTTAATCAACTCCTTTCTAATAAAAATATTCTATTGAGATCATTTAGGCAAAATAGGAATACACAATCGTATCTGTTTTGCACTTTTTAAACATTAAGCAAATAAGATCCTTTATCAACTAAGCTTATATAAAATATACACTACTGGACATTTTAAAGAACAGAAAAGCGAGAGTAGAGAATAGAGACAGTTTCCGTTTAAAAAATGACGAAATTTCATTGTTTCTTTAGACGAAATACATCTCTAATCTCTTTTCTAAAATTGTCCAGTAGTGTATATAAAATAGGCTTAGTATGGATAAGTTGTTAAATTTCTATTTGGAGAATAGTACCAACCTGAAATAACAAACTTATAACATAATAGCGACCTAAGGGAATAGGAAATAAATAACCTACCCATTCTGGTTTGTCTTTTTTCCTCGTAAAAAATCTTAAAAATGAAGCCGTAGCCCTGCTATGCCTTAATTTTGAAACTTCTTTACGAGAAAAAAATTCTGCGCCATAACGGGCACCTTATTTAAGTCCTACTCCCTATCGGTCTTCATTTTAAAGAAATCAGGTAACCAAAACAGTTACTATGACCTTTCAAACTATTGCTTTATAGTTCGTTAATAATTGCCTATTCTGCATATTTAACAATTATCGAAATATGCTCTTCCTTTATTGAAGAGTGAAAGAAGTGCGGATAGCTCCGCGTTTACTGGTAAAGTCTCCTATTTGCTTTCTACGTTAGTTACCCATGAAAACTCTTAATTCCAGTTATGCTTATGCATTTCTGTTTTTCCTTCTATTTTTATCTTCCCTCCATCTAAGTAGTACGCAACAATCCGTACACCAACAACAATCTATTCCTAGTGAAATTGCTTTAATGGGATTCGACCCAACAGCATGGATACTAAATAAGTTTTCCTCTAAGGAGTATTCCCAACCTATCAAAGAAGAAGTAGCACAATTACAGATAGCAGAAAAAATAACTTCTCTACATATTTTAGAATCTGCTTATAAAACAGCTAACTGCGAAAAAGAGCCATACTATCGAGAAGAAATAGCACTTATCAAAAAAGAGCTCTCTAGCCAACTTCAAGAAAATTCCACTTATCAAGCTTCTGAATTTATGATGCCTGCTAGTACTTGTCCAGAGATACAAGTATTGGAATTATTAGGCATTCCGGGATTCTCTGAAACAAATGAATTAGTCATTTGTGGAGCACCTGACACCTTAGCTTTTCTTATCTTCATTGAAGAACCAGGGGATATTTCTGGCACACAAATGACTGCGAAACTCTTACCAGGTATGCAATATGCTGGTTTTGAATTAACAGCGTATACGACCACCACTATTGCCAATTTAGATCCCAGCCCGAATCAACCTAAATTTTTATTGGAAGGAATTACGGATGGTGTCTATGTGGCCTATATAGGGGTAGAAGCTACTTGTGATATCGATATCAATGCATTTAATTATGACGTGGATTTAGATTTTAGTTTTATATATGAAGATACATTAGGGAACTTTCAAAGTTGTAGACAATCCCTTACCCCTGAACGAAGTTATAATACAATTATAAAAGAACCAGTACTTAACTTTAGAAGTGTTCCAATTACTAACATTACTACATTAGGGCAAGAAGTCTGTACTAATATAACCCTATCACAAGATGGTATTCAAGCTTATTTAGAGGAAGTGGAATTCTCTGTTTGTAATGTCGATTTTGTCAATGAACTAGAATTAACTGCTGTATCTGCTAATGGGACAGCTATTCCATATATTTATAGCGCAACAGATTCTACCCTAAAGGTTAATGTCTCCCGTAGCTTTTTTACTGGAAATTCAGCACCTAATCCTAGAGATGAACGGTTTGATGAATCGGAGCAATTGACAATGCAGCTTTGCATGAAAGCCAAAGAATGTCCTAGTGTCAATACACAATTTATTACCTATAAGGCAGCCTATTATTGTAATGGCGATACTTGCCAAGTAACTAGCAGAGTTAGTGAAATTAGAACGAGACCGCTCACTAAGCCAATCCCTGTAGCAAGCTCTGTTTTAGCACAACAACCAGGCGTATGTGGTAATCCAGCTATTCTTGAATTGAACTTACAAAGTAGTGTGGCAGATTCTACAGCAGGTATGTTTACTGATTTAACTTTTGGTTTTGAAACTTGTGAAAAATCTGCTTTAGATATTAGCAAAGTAATAATTGGAGGTACAGAAATTACTTCCCAAAACTACGAATGGATCGGCACAGACTTAGCCATTGATCTAACAGGTATGACAAGCGATCCAGACGGAGTAGGTGGTATTACGGATGTTGATGGAGATGGCTTCTTTGATGATTTACCAGGAGGTGAAATATTAAATATACAGATAGAATTGGATTTTATTTGCGCAATACCAGCCGATCCGACCTCTTTAGCTTGTAGTAGTCTAGATTGTTCTTTCGGTCAATTCCGTGTGAGTGCGAAAAGAGATTGTGGTCAATTATTTACCTATGAACCACCTGTAGAAGATTTTAGTATTACCAATGGTGCGACCTATGTTGGCTTTAATAATCAAGACCAAATTTCAACTACACTTATTGGTTATAATTTTGGCGCTACTCGAACAACAGGTGCCAATTGCTCCCCCTTAGCACCACAAGTAAAAACAGTGGAATTTTGCTATGTCTATGAAAGAGAAAATATAGAACCATGTGCCGCAGAAAACACAACTAACGAATTGCAAGTGCTTTTCGATGGTACACCTCGTTTAGTACATGACGTTGAATTCGTAGCAGGTTCTGGTCAAATGACCGTCAATGGCGTAACGACCCAAACAGGTGTTACTGGAACTTTCACAGATTTATCTCCATCTACCCGATTACTAAATTTACCTATAGGGGAATTAAATGTGGGAGATACCGTTTGCTATATTTATCAATTAGCAGCAGACTCCGCAAGTTGTTCTCCACCTATTTATATGAATGGAACTCATCAGGTAATTGAAACTTGCATGACAGATGGTTGTACTTGCAAAACGGTCAAAGCATGTGATGTCGCCTTATTCAGAAGTGACCCTTCTAATTGCAGCTGCATATGCGATATTAGTAGTGGCGCAAATCTAAAAAGATGGAATTTAGGATATACCGATGAAACGATGACAGAGAAAGTAAAGGAAGCCGATATTCCAGTGGAAGATCTCAATCGTTTTTTACCTTGTGACACGATGTATTATGAAGGATGGATGACCTTCAATACACCAGAGTCGGTAGCAGAATTATACCAATGGTATTTCTTAGCAAACATCACAAATATTGGTAATAATGGATGGACAGGTAATGATGATACCGAATTAATGATCGATGGCTCTGGAACAGAATTACTTGGTTTAGATTTCTCTGCCAATGGAGGTGGAGGAGTTCGACAACCAATAGATATAAGTAGCTTCTCCGATTGTTTAGACAATCCTAATACTGGAGGTGCTACTGGTTTTTTTGCTTATGCAGGAAAAACACCTTGGAGTGATGTTACTTTCAATACACCAATGTGTAATAGTGGGTATGAATATTATGATGGGAATTTATTCGGAATCTATTTCCGTAATTTTGATAAACTAGAAGATTGTAGAGAAACCGAAACGGCTAGTTGGGAAGAAGGTAATTGTCTAGATCAAATAAAAAACGCTTTTAATATTCAAGTTGGAGATACCATTTATATGAATTGGTTGTTGCCATTAACTAAGAATGTAAAAACAGCTGGAAATTTAATTGCCGATCCAAGTCATGTTGTCAGCGATCCTCAAATGATAAATGTTGCCGCAGGACATTTTCTGGATCCATTTGACTCCGATTGTTTAGTTGCTTTATCTAACTGTAGAGAAAATACACCTTTCCAAACATTTTGTCCTAAAGATTTAAATGTAGTAACAGCAATCACAACAGACGATTGTGGTGGAGAAACTTCTCATAAGTTTAATGTGGTGACCTCTACCCCTGTCAATTGGTTTGCTCAAGAATATAGACCTTTTTTCAAAATAGAAGATATAGACATTCCTATCTATTCTCCATTTATTTATTGTGGCAACGCTAGGTTGATATCAAAATCTGGTATAGAATATCCTTTATCTATTCAATCAGCGGAAGATCATACCTGTTCTACTGTCGATGGTCAAGAGTACTGTACGGTTTCATCAGGGAGTGTTGGCACTTTAACCTTCAATCCAGAAACAGATGGTTTCCCTGGTTTAGGCGTAGGATTAGGTGGATATATTGATGAATTTGAAATTGTATATGATCTATGCAAAGTATGTCCTACGGACCCAATAGATTTTTCTAATTACGAATTAACCTATGATTACCGAACTTGTGAGACGCTCAATAACAATTGCTTTAGATGTAATCAATCAGTCACCAATACTAGTAATGAATTACCAAAAATTTGTGGGGCAGATGGATCGGCATTAGTTGATAGATTAGGCTATTATTATGATGAATTAAACTTAGATACTTTATTTAGAAAAGATAATGTTACGAGTGGAGATGTAACTACCTCCGATATCAGTAGTGGTTTTCCAGTGATCAATCAATCTCAAGATCGAAATCTCCTAACCAGCGGCTCTCCAGGAATCAGTGAGGAAATAAATACTATAGAAATATGTGCAGATGGCGCTGATCCAAGTTTAGAAACGCATAAAGGGGTACTTGCTAGTATTACTTTAACCAATAGCGTTGCGTTTATTGGTGGGTATGATGTAAATATGAATCCACTTCCATTTGACACCGTTTCTAGTAATGCCACTAGTAATACTTATGCTGTATTCTTACCTGACTTAGCACCAGGCGAATGTACTACCTTTAAAATTGGAACTAGCTTACTATTTTGTCCGACTATACCGGACAGACCAGAAATTTGTATAACGACTACTTCTGGATGTATGGACCCATCTATTATGGCAGCTGTAGCAGGAAGTACGACTGCTTGTAATAGTACAGAAACTTGTTATGAATATGTATTTGAAGAAGCAGGTTTACAGGCAGATTTTATCCTTCCTGAGTCAGGAGCAACGTATGCATTATGTGATACCATTACGATGGCTGTACTAGTAAAGAATGTCAAGACGACTACACTGACAGATATTACTATGGATTTAGATTTACCAATAGTAGGGGCAACGATAGTGCCTGGTAGCTTTGAAGCATCTTATCCAAATAGTGGAGATCTCAGTTTACCTTTTTACGCCATATCAGATCCTGTTATCACAGGTAATAATTTATTATATTCAGAAGATGCTGTCTTTAGTCAGGCCATTCATCAAAATGGTTTACCAGGCGTAACGAGTCAAGCAGATAGCAATTTTGTAACGGTTCGTTTTTTACTAACGACCACCTGTGATGAATTTGTTTCTGGTTCTCAAGCATCTTTTAAAGCAACTGCCGCTGATCCTTGTAGCCCAAACATTCTAAACTCTGGAGTAGTTAATAGTCCAAGAGTTATTATTGACAGAGCAAATCCTAATGACTTCGGACAAGTATTAATTACCGCTAAACCATCAGAAGCATATTGTGGAGAAGAGACTCCTACATTTGTTGTTACTGGTCAAAATATTTCTGAGAAACCACTGGGAGATAGTGTATTAATGTGCATAACCTTACCTCCTTCTTTAAGCTATCGACCAGGGTCTATGCGTTATATTATTCCTACTGCTTTAAATGTGGGAACAGAAACAATCACCACCATCAATGGGCAAACTCAAGTTTGTTTTCAAGGCTATGAAGATATGCCAGTAGGTGGCGCTTTTACACTAAACTTTGAAGCAGACTTTGCCACAGATACAGAATGTGGAGATTATGAAGTTGGCGTAGATATTAAAAACTTAATAGAAGATCAATTTTGTGTAAGTGGAGAAGCCTGTGATGTTTATGTACAGTCCTCCGTAAATCCGGTATTCAACCTTACCTTAAAAGGCCCATTAGAAACCGTTAATTTAAACCTATATAGAAGATGTACAGATACAGATGATCCTGTGACAATTTGCTATGAAGTAACACTCACCAATCCTGGACCAGATTATACAGGGGATGTATCTGTCAATCTTCATGATGATATTTTAGCCAATCAAACATTAGAATTCTATGATCCTATTTTAGGCAACGATGTTTATGCTACTACTTTTGTAGCTAGTGGAGATTCGATCACTTTAAGCGGATGCTTTACTGTTGATGCCATTAATTCCTGCCCAGTCATTTTAGATATGGTCTATGAATCTCCTTGTGAATGTAATCACGAAGCTACTCCTTTTACTACTTTAGAGCCAGAATTTATGGCAGAACTTCCTGAGACAACTGTACTATGTCCAGGAGAAGAATTAAATTTAGGAACTTGTGGTGATTACCAATTCACTTATACTCCTGCAAGCAATATAATAGAGCGAGTAGTAGATGATAGTGTTTACTTAAGCCTTATTGATCCATCCGTATTAACACAAATATTCTATACAGGTACCGCAGGAGAATGTGGTGTAGCTGGTGTAAGATCTATCAGAGGTTTAGAAACATTTGATTTTGGATTGGTGGCTATGACTTGTGAAGGGCAGGATGCTCTTTTGCAATTAGATATTCCGAGTGAATACGAAAGTACGATTAGCACCCAATGGTCTCCTACTACAAACTTAGATGATCCGACAAGGACAGATCCAGTTTTCAATTCTTCTATACCTGGTACTTACGAGTATGAAGTCACCTTGACCTTTGGAGAAAATTGTATTTTAAAAGATAGCGTTTTTGTAGAAGTCAAACCTATTGGAGAAATAAACATAACAGGCAATTCAACAATTTGTTATCCTTTTGAAACCAATACCTTAACCGCAGATGCAGGTTTTGATTATTACGAATGGTATTTAGTGGCAGGTGGTTTTGATATTGTCAAAGCTTCTACTCCTACGGAAGTCTGGACAGGTCCGACCGCACCAGGCCAGTACATTGTAAAAGCTTTTAGAAGTACAGATATGTGTCCTAGCATTTCTGACCCTTTCTTAATTACACAAGCAAACTGTATCGATTTAGAATTAGAAAAAACGATTTGTGAGATAGCAACTATTCCTCATCTTGGAGATACGATCGCTTATCAAATCACGGTTTGTAATCGTCGAGTAGTAGATAGCTTATTAATTCACGATGCAAATATGGTTCTAGTGAATGAG
>JALZWC010000695.1 GCA_023300255.1 Saprospiraceae bacterium
AAAAATCCGTGGTATCCATGTGGCTACAAAGTAGTTCCGTGTCCTATTATGTCTAGCTATGTATAACTAGCTAAATCGTCAACGTCCAGCTCTCGACCTACAAAAATCTGTGGTATCCGTGTGACTACAAAGTAGTTCCCTGTTCTATCATGTCTAGCTATGTATAACTAGCTAAATCGTCAACCTCCAGCTCTCGACCTACAAAAATCCGTGGTATCCGTGTGACTACAAAGTAGTTCCGTGTTCTATTATGTCTAGCTAGAAATACCGCTCATCTCCATCACCACATACTCAATCTCCCCCTTCACAAACGTCTCCGCCGTTTGAATCATTCCGAATCGCTCATAAAAAGCAGCTTTAGGTACCCGCGCATTACACCACACACGTTCCACCTTCAAGGATACTAATTCTGAAAACAAGTACTTTATTAGCTGAGTCCCATATCCATTTCCTTGACAAATTTCTAGCGTAGCAAATTTTCTGAATTGTGCCACTTTCCCACTAGCGTCAATAAACAGAGAAATGATAGACACTAATTCCTGCTCTACAAATAAGCCATAATGTAATCCTACTTCATCCGCTTCTAGCTTAATATAATCGAGTGGTTTATTAGGCCACATTACTTGATGCCGAATGACCCATGTTGACTGGTAGGGTATTTTCTTTATAGTAGGCAGTAAATTCATCATTTTTAATTTATGGTTTCTCCAACTGGTATAAAATCCATTTTGACCTCCCCATGAATCAACCGATTTTCAATATCTAAGCCGCTAAAAACACCTTGAATATCCCGATCTCCCTTATTCAAATAATACGTTTTAAAATAGACTTCTAATCTAGTAAATAAAGTAATACCTGTCAACTGAAAACTAAAATGAATGACCGTCCCATTTTGAATTAACTCAAAATGATCTTTATTTATTAGCACGCCTTTATTCACTGGAACGATTCTAAAAGTATCGCTGTTAATGGTAAATTTGAAATCGCCGATTAACTTCCCATTTTGAATTAGTGTAAAACAATATTGACCGGGTACTTTATCGTAAGTCATGCTATAGGGACTCTTTGCTGAAATTTCTAAAACATCGTTAGGGATAACTGCATCATTCTCAATTCGAACATTTCTCAACTCTTGTGCTATATACGCGGGTATTTTACGAGACATTGATTTGGTAATCATCTCCCTATCTGAATTACATTTTTCAAGAATAATTTTACCTGCGACCACTCTGTTACTGATATCAAATGCGGAAAACACCCCTAACATAAAAGCATTAGTTCCTGGTTCGGTATGGCCGACATATAGGATATCTTCCCCTCCATCTACCATCTTTCCATCCATTAATGTTTTAGTTCGAACGTGTAAAATATCTGCTCTTCTTTTAGCAACGCCGTAAGCTAAGAATTTTCTAAAAGTTCCGTCTTTTTGAGGATACATATAAGTGTATTGAATATTTTTCCAATCATTCAGTGCCACCACTTGACATTTAACTATTTGTTTAAACTCTCCATAGTAATAGCAAACATAATAGTAGGTCTGTTCGAGAATCTCCTTATTAATTAATTCAAGCTGCTTTTCTTTTTCCCTAACATCCTTAATAATATGATTGGTAAAATCAGCAATCCCTTCATATCCAACATATTGAAAAAGCACTGTTTTATAATAGCCATTTAACTTTATAATGGGTTTTCCTAGTTGCAACTCTCTTTGTTTGTCGTAGAGGTATTTCCCATTAATAAATCCGCCTGATAATTTTTCTAATTCTTGCCCTAAATTAGGTAAGCTAGCATTATAATTTCCAAACCCATATATCTGAGAAACTCTTCCGACTACCGCCGCATTGCCTTTATGTTCTTCTTTAAATTGACTTAAAATCATTTCTATCAAGACTTTAAAGCAATGTCCTGTTATTAATAGCGTATTATTTTCTTGCGTTTTATGATTTTCCATTTAATTCCTGTTTTTATAATTGAATTACAAAATAAACTAAAAAGAATTAGAAAGAAACGAAAAGAAAGATTTAGTTCTAATTTCACATATATATTTTTAATCACTTGTTTTAAATGAACTAAAACCTCTTGTAATGAAAAAACATATCTACCTATTGTTCCTTTTTGTCGCCAACCTCTCTATGGCACAGCAAACAGTACAAGGAACTATTACTGATAACACCGGTGAAACGCTTATTGGTGCTACCATCCTTGAAAAAGGATCTAATAATGGTACTGTTTCTGATTTTAATGGAAACTTTGAAATATCAGTATCATCTGATGCGACCTTGATGATCTCTTATACAGGTTATGCCTCAATGGAACTAGGAGTAGACGGGAAAAGACGCTTGAATATTTCTATGTCAGAAAGTGCCGAAACGCTAGACGAAGTAGTAGTATCGGGTTTTTCTGGTGTAGTTGGAAAAGCTAGAAAGCGGGTAGAATCTATTCAAAGAATTCCAGAATCTGTCACGGCATTGAATAGCGAAGGGATAGAAAAGAATGGTATTAGTAATGTTACTGATTTTGCCCAATTGGTTCCCAATCTAAAATTGAGTGAATCACAAGCAGTTGGTACGAATTTCTTAATTGTAAGAGGAATACCTCAAATTAGAAATACGGATGCGCCTGTTGCTTTTGTTATAGATGGAGTAACTATTCCAGATCCAAGTTTATTGAATCAAGAATTATTTGACTTGGCATTAATTGAAGCAGTCAAAGGTCCTCAAGGAGCATTATATGGTAAAAATGCAATTGGTGGAGCGATTAATATTTATTCCAAAGAACCTACTAATACACAGCGAAATAATATTAAAGTCGGTGCTGGAAATGGTGGTCAATATTTAGGTCAAATTGTTTCTTCTGGTGCAATAAAAGAAGATAAGGTTTTTTATAGACTATCTGGTCAGTATCAAAATTTTGATGGCCGATTAACTAATGAGTTTTTGGATGAAAAAGTAGATTATAGTAAAGATTTAACGCTACGTGGTCAATTGATAGCGAACATATCTGACAACTTCAAAGCTAATTTCACTTTACAATATATAGACACAGAAGCTGGCGCAACGTATTATTCTGTTCATCCTACTTGGGCGGACTTAACTTTTACTAGTTCTTTAGGTCCCAATCCAGAAGATGATCCAAACGTTATCTCACAAGATGTATTTGGCGATTCCAATCTAGAAAATTTATTTACTAGTTTAAAGTTAGATTATAACTTTGGCAAAGTAAAACTGCAAAGTATTACTTCTTATAATAAAGTGGATAGGTCTACTTTTGGTGATTTAGATTTTACACCAGAAGTATTTTTGGATCAAGGAGAATTCAATAATACAAAATCTATTAATCAAGAATTTCGTTTAACTAATACTACTTCAAATTCTAAGCTAAATTGGAGTTTAGGTGGATTTTATCAAAATATTGATCGAGATTTTTTCCAAAGTGATATTACCTTATCTGATGAATTTGCGGTAACAGATTATACGGTTACTTTTAATACTATAGCTTTATTTGGTTTCTTAGATTATAAATTATCTGATAAATTTACAGCATCGGTTGGACTTAGATTTGATAGTGATGACTTCGATCAAGATGATCGTTTAGGTGGTGCAAGAAACGAACGAGATCAGAGTGAATTACAACCTAAAGTTTCTTTAAGCTATCAAGCATCTGATGATGCCTTGATTTATGCTAATTATGGTCGAGGCTATAGATCAGGTGGATTTAATCCTGTTGTTACCGATTTTTATAATCAAGATTTTAAAGGAGAATTATCTGATAATTTTGAATTGGGTGTAAAGACTTCTGCTTGGAATAATCGATTCATTTTCAATGCTTCTGTTTTCTATTCTGACTATACGAATAGACAACAGTTTGCCCTTGAGCCAGAGTTTTTCATTCCTGGTAATTTTAATTATGATGAAAGTGAAATTGTTGGTTTTGAGTTTGATACCAAAACTAGAGTATCCAAGTATCTAGATATCTTATTTAATTATGGTTTTGTAGATTCTGAAATCACAGAAGGTGGTGCTACTGGTGGTGCTGATGGGCAGGCTACAAATTTAAGTGCTTTTAATGGTAATAAGACTTCTTTTGTACCTCGTAACAATTTCAACTTAGGACTTGCATCCAGTATTCCTTTAAATGAAAAGGCTACTTTAGACTTAAATGTAAATCTAAATAGTACTGGAAAGATTTATTGGACGGATGATAATTTAGACGATTTTGCTTCTGATGATTATCAATTATTAGATGCTAGAGCAAGTCTCTCTATTAATAAAATGACTTTTTCCGTCTGGGGTAAAAATATTATGGGTACCAAGTATTACTTAGAGTATGATGCCTTTGGTATTGGTTGGAGAGGTAGACCTGCTACGGTAGGCGCTACTATTGGTATTGATTTTTAGAAAAGATGTCAGATGTCAGAGGTCAGAAGTCAGATGTATAACGTTGACAACGCACAGTCAACGTCATACATCTGACTTCTGACAGTCAATGAAAATTGACGATCTGACTGCTGACCTCTAAAAAAAGTATATGAGCAATAAACACAGTTTAGAAATAGCTAAAGTATCCAAAGTTCTGATCGAAGAAATGTTTCAAGTAAAAAAAGGAGAGACCGTAGCCATTACTTTAGATACAGGTTCTAATCCACAAGTCGTTGATGCTTTGGAAAGTGCAGCTTTTGCAGCAGGCGGAATTCCGTTTGTAATGCGTACTCCTAAAGGAAGAGGCGATGGTCAAATGGGTATGCCAGATTGGCCTGCCGCAGCATTGACAGCGGCCCTATGTGAAGTAGATGTTTGGATAGAACTCAATTCCTCGATTCTTTTATACTCTGACATTTGGGAAACAGCGATGGCGAAAAATAAAAAATTACGCTATATAATACTTGCAGATACGAGCATCCCATCGCTCTATAGAGTAATGACGGGGTATGATATTTCCAAATTAGGAAAATTACTACACCGAGTTAAAGACATGGCAATGGCCTGTAAAAAAGTCCATATTACGAGTGCCAATGGAACGGATGTTTCCTATGAAACCAATCCAAAATATTCGTTTGATATAGATGATGGAGATTATTCTAAACCAAAATTTGGAACGGCCCCAGGATATGTCAATGTTGTACCGAAGCTAGGAAGTATGAACGGCAAAATAGTCTTTGACACCTTAATGAATGCCGATATTGCGAATAACGATAATCAAGTCGCCTTTATCATGAAGGACGGCAAAATTTCGGAAGTAGTTGGTAATAAAGAAGCGGAAAATTTTAAAGATTATTTAGCCGCTTTCGATGATCCAAATATGTATAAAATTTCACATAATATGTTTGGTCTACATCCGCGTATTCATAAATTAAGTGGTGATGTAGTCGAGGATGAGCGGATTTGGGGAGGCGTAGATTTTGGCTTTGGCCATACGAGTCCAATGGATATGCCACCAAATGGGCAAGTGGCTAAATCTCATTTTGATGGCATTGTTGCGAAGGCAACTATTTATTTAGATGACCAAAAAATTGTAGCAGATGGTGTCGTTTGTCATCCTGACTTGAAGGTGTTGGCGGATGAGATTTTGGCGGAAACCGATACGTAGTATACGGAACTTTTTAATATACTTTTTGGATGGGTTTGAAAATCATACTTCATATATCATAATTCATACATCTTAAATCTATCCTAAAATGTCTTTACTTGCGTCTGAAAAGACGTTCAAAATAAGATGGATTTATGATGTATGATGTAAGAAATATGATTTATGATTTTCAGCCTAGCTAAAAGCTACATACCCTTAACAAAAAAATGGAAGAACAAGGCGACTTTACCACCACAAGAGTACCAGAAAATGCCACCGTCGGTGGTCTGAGTATCATGGGAATAATTGTGGGAATAGGTATCACCCTTCCTGTCTTTTATGTAGGCGCAAATATTGCGCAATCTATTGGTTTCCAATCTGCTTTATTGGTCTTCTTTTTTGTTTGTCTAGTATTAGGACTCCTTTGTACCATTACCTCTATTATAGGTCGGCGTACTAGACTGTCCACTTATATGATTCTTCATTTTCCTTTCGGCAAAAAGGGGGTCAAAATAATTAACCTACTAGTTGCTATACCCGCACTGGGCTGGTATGCCATTACGATGGAATTATTTGGTCAAGCGATCTCCGATGCATTCATTCAATTATTAGGTATAGAGATTCCTTTATTTATCCTAATTACCGTAAGTAGTATATTGATGACGATAACTACGATTTTCGGTTTTAAAGTCATTGAAAAATTCTCCAATATTGCGGTGCCTTTCTTAATTCTTTTTGTAGGGTATATTTTGTACGTTACCTTGCAAGGCGAAGGCAGTTGGGATAAAATATGGTCTTTTGAAGGCAATGGTTCGATGACGATGTTAGAGGCTATTTCTATCATTACGGGTACGTCTATATTGATGCCTGTATTTATGCCCGATTTTTCTCGTTTTGCCAAAACAGATAAAGATGCTTTATTAGGCGCAGTCGGATTGGCAATTGGTACGCCATTAATATTAATCGCGGGGGCGGCTCCTTCTGTTTTGACAGGAGAGGAAGACATTATGAAGATAATGATTGGTTTGAGTTTGACAGTACCTGCTTTATTTATTTTGGTATTTTCTACTTGGACTACCAATGTTGTTAACCTTTATTCTGCGATACTTGTTTTTTCCACGATTAATAAAAAATGGAAATTTTGGGCCATCGGCGTAGTTTCTAGTATCATCGCTACTCTACTGGCTATATTGGGATTCTCGACCTATTTTATTGATATGTTGACTTTCGTTAGTTTAGTGGTGCCTTCCTTAGCTTCTATATTTATCCTTCATTACTTTTTCGTTAGCAATGGCACTTATGATGTAAATCAGATAAAGGACTTGCCGAACTATAATTGGAGGGCTTTTTTCGCTTGGGGAGCTAGTTCTTTAATTGCAGTTGCTACCCATTACGATTTATTTCAATTGACCACTATTCCTTTTATTGATGCCTTTTTGGTAGGCTTGGTTATTTATGGGATATTTGTAAAACGGATTGTTAATCCG
>JALZWC010000696.1 GCA_023300255.1 Saprospiraceae bacterium
ACCTCGTATGTTTGTAGCGTGGTAAAAAATGTCAACATCTTATTGTGTTCTTTAGATTTAATATATATGTTCCCCCAATTCTTTACACACTCTAATAAAATGAATATGAAGATAAAACAAAAAAAGCTGTACCATCCAAAGACGATACAGCTTTTTATATAAAGAAGTAAAAGAATTTTACTCAGAAAATCCTTGTACTAATAATGACACATTATTCCTTAATACCTCGATAAATCCTTTTTCTATAGAAAAAGTCATACGTTCTCCGCCTTTTTTGATTAATCGAACTTGTCCACTTCCTAAAGCAGAAACTAAAGGTGCGTGATTGCTCAATATCTCAAATTGCCCACCAATACCCGGTACTTTTACAGAAGATATAGTGCCTTCGAATACTTCTTTATCTGGTGTTAAAACTGTTATTTGCATATTTTTTTAAGTAATAGGTAAGAAGTAATAGGTAAGAAGTAATAGGTAAGAAGTAATAGGTAAGAAGTAGTCAATGTTATATCTACTTATTACCTTTTACTTCTTACCTATTACCTACTCTAATTAAGCTACTTCCGCTAACATCTTCTTACCCGCTTCGATAACTTCATCCAAGTTACCTTTTAAGTTAAAGGCCGCTTCTGGATATTCATCTACTTCGCCATCCATGATGGAATTGAAGCCTGCAATAGTATCTTCTATAGAAACTACCACTCCTTCTTTGCCAGTGAATTGCTCAGCAACGTGGAAGGGCTGCGATAAGAAACGCTGCACTTTTCTAGCTCTATATACCACAAGTTTATCTTCATCAGATAATTCTTCCATACCTAAGATGGCGATAATATCTTGAAGTTCGTTATATCGTTGTAATAAGTTCTTTACTCTTTGTGCACAGTTGTAGTGATCATCACCAATGATCGCTGGATCTAAGATACGAGAAGTAGAATCCAAAGGATCCACCGCTGGATAAATTCCTAACTGAGAAATCTTACGACTTAGTACAGTTGTTGCATCTAAGTGGGCGAAAGTAGTCGCTGGTGCTGGATCCGTTAAATCATCCGCTGGTACATATACTGCTTGTACAGAAGTAATAGAACCTCTCTTCGTAGAGGTAATTCTTTCCTGCATCAAACCCATCTCTGTTGCCAAAGTTGGTTGGTAACCTACTGCTGAAGGCATCCGACCTAATAAGGCAGATACCTCAGAACCTGCTTGTGTAAATCGGAAGATATTATCTACGAAAAATAGAATATCTCTACCTCCTGTTGGATCATTTAAATCTCCATCTCTATAGTATTCTGCCATTGTCAATCCAGATAAGGCAACTCTTGCTCTTGCTCCAGGTGGCTCATTCATCTGACCAAATACTAAAGTTGCTTTAGAAGTCTTTAACGCTTCTAAATCTACTGAGGATAAATCCCATCCTCCTGCTTCCATAGAATGCTTGAATTTTTCTCCGTAGTTAATTACGTCAGATTCCAAGAATTCTCTCAATAAATCATTCCCCTCTCTTGTTCGCTCTCCTACTCCTGCAAATACAGAAATACCTTCATATACTTTGGCGATATTGTTTACCAATTCCATAATCAATACCGTCTTTCCTACACCTGCACCACCAAATAATCCAATCTTTCCTCCTTTTTGGTAAGGCTCGATCAAATCAATTACTTTGATACCAGTGTATAAAACTTCTTTATCAGTCGCTAAATCCTCATAATTAGGTGGTTTCCGGTGAATAGGATACGCATTGTCTCCTTTTGGAACTGGACCGATACCATCAATCGCCTCCCCTACTACATTGAACAATCTACCTTTGATCGCTTCACCGACAGGCATTGCAATTGCTTTTCCTGTATCTACCGCTTCCATGCCTCTGGTAAGACCATCTGTAGAATCCATAGAAATTGCTCTAATACTATCTTCTCCTAAGTGTTTTTGCACTTCTAAGATCAAAACCTCTCCATTGGGTCTTTTTACTTCTAATGCATTTAGGATTTCTGGTAATTTGGACTCATTACCTGAAAAACTTACATCTACAACTGGTCCGATTACCTGCTTTATGCGACCTGTATTTGCCATTGTATTATTAGTTATTGAGTGACTGATTATTAATTTTAACGATTAGTGCGTAGAGATCTAAGAGCATCAATAAATTTCATTGTCTTTCGACCAAATTCTATCTCTATTCTCTGTTCTCTCCGCTCTATTCTAAAATTTATTCCCTACCTTATAGACAGATAGGCGAAATTTGGCGCAAAGATAACCTTTTTAGGCTATTACTCAAAGGGAAAAAACGAGGAAATTATTGACTTTTCGGACAGTAAATTAGTGGCTATTTGCTGAAAATAAAGCTTGTTATATTTAGTGTGTAAACATTTATTTGGAATACTCTTATTTTTTAGGTTTTAAAAATTGAATTATTATTTTAAATAGAAATTTTAATCCGCAAATTCTACTTTACGTAAAACTTATACTAAATTTCAATCAAAATCTATTTTTTAAAATCCTCCATCCTATTAACGCTTTAGGAATGGTGCAATAAAGTGGAATGTAAAAGGGGCATAAATTCTAATCGAATTTATGCCCCTTTCTAAGTACCTCTACGATCCTTCACTTGAATATTTTTAGACATTCCCTCTTCGGGATCGTTCCTTCCTTTTCTATCGACGAAGTATCACTATCTTTTCAGAGATCGTAAAATCTTTATTTTTTATAACAATAAAATACATTCCTTCCTCTAAGTCAGAGGTATTTAATTGGATAGAATGTTCTCCTGGATCGGTCTGCTTTAAGGGCCTAATTTCTCGAAGTCGTTTGCCCGTCACGTCAAATAAATTTATATCAAAAGTAATCACTTTGTTTAGAAAGTAATTAATACTAACATAGTCGGTAGCAGGGTTAGGATGAACATTCAATCTTAATTTTTTATTGAATAATGGATTAATTAAATCTATGGTCGTGTCTGAAGCGTCAACAGTATTAGTTGTACTAGCAGCTTTAAAAGCTACTGGACAATCTGTATTCAGCGATTCTACATTAAATGGAAGTATCTGTGACCACCCCGTCCATTTACCTTCTACTCTTGCTCGAACAATTGCTTTCCAATTATTTGTGTCTTTGTTTTTAATCGCATTGAAATCTCTGATTGTAAAACTATTCGTTGACAAGTGTTCTTCATTAATCATAGGAGCTAGGTTATTAGAAGAATAAACTAAGAAATGGTAGCTAGTTGCTCCAGGTAAATCAGTCCATTCAAATCGCCATTCTCTTTTATCTAAACTAGTCTCACAGCCGTTATCTACGAAAGAATTAGCTTTAGGACTTAGAATCTCTGGTGGTAATAAAGAAGTACAGGCCTCTATAGAAGCTGTAAAATCACATCCTCCTTCGGCATAGAAACCTGGTTGTAGATCTATTACTTGCCCAGCCGTAAATTTGGAGGTATTTCCCTTAGAAACGGTAGCATCAGAAGTCAAGTGTTCTCCAGCTTTATAGGTAACACCATCTCTGGTAAAAGGTACCGCTAAATCCCCTTCACAATTATCTGCAAAAGGAATAGAATATCTCAAATTAACACATACTGCGTTTCTCTCACAAAACAAAGCTACCTTTTTAGTTTGCGGATCTAAACTTACTGTTAACACTCCATCACTTATCCAATTTATAAAGTCAGGCGCTTTTACATAGAAGCAAGCCTCTGGAGAAGGTCCCGAACAATCTCTTCCAAAAATAGTGGCCCCTAGGTATCTGTTATTCTCATCATATACATTAAATATCTCTTCTTCCGTTCCTGTATCACCCTCTGTCGTTACACATATCCATATTAATTGCTCTGGATCAGGAGTATGTAGAGAATCAGTTATATTAACAAATGTTCGATTTCCTGGTCCATTTGGTGTATTAATATTCATTTCCATACAACTCTCCGTACAAATTCCATTAGGCAATAAAGTAAGTCCTATCGGATCAGAAGCATAGGAAGAACAAGTGCCATTAACAAATCGTAAGGTATAGACACCAGTCTCTGTTGCTTCATAAGAAGTAGTAGTTGCCCCTAGAATAGGCCTACCATCTTTATACCATTGATAGGTGCTTCCATTAGGAGCTCTACTTCCTCCAATCATATAAGAAGGTTCCCCACATATCAATACTTCCCCTTGAGTTGTTAACACAGGCAAATCATTGTTACAACATACCGTACTAGGATCATAACCAACAAGCGGGGTTTCCCACATACCTCTACCATACGTTCCTGCTCTTAAATTACCTGTACAATAAAGAATTTCTAAATCCAATACCACTACATTCGGAAGGTCTGTATAGAAAGGAATCCAATCGCTCATCGTATTATCTTTATAAAAAACGCCTACATCCATTGCTAAATATAAGCCATCGTTTGATCCTTTCTGATAAACAATTTTATTAGCCATTAGATTTGGTAAGGTACCAGAAATATTAGCCCAAGTGTCGCCGCCATTTTCTGTTTGAAAAACCCGACCACTCCAAGTAACAACCCATACTCTATTGGGATCCTCTGGATCAATTTCTATATCTCCTATTCCTTCGAATATATCCCAAGTTCTTGTTATAGAATTCCAAGTTTCCCCTCCATCTGTCGTTTTAAACAATTCATATCTATCTGCTACATATAAACGATCTGGATCAGATGGTGCTATTTCTATCAGCTCTAATACCTGATGTGGACTATCTATTTTACCATTTGAAATATTCTGCCAAGAGTCTCCACCATCTGAGGTTTTCCAAACGTCTTCATATAAAGTATAAAGAACATTTCGAAAGCTTGGGTCCATTTTCAAAACTGTTTCCCAACGACTTGCTTGGTTCGTAATTTGGGAAGATAAGCTCAAACCAAACTTACCATTATCTATTTTATAAATCAGCCCTAACTGAGAACTCGTATAAAGTATTTCTGGCCTTGCAGGATCAATGACGCATTGCATACCATCCCCTCCAGTAATAATATCCCAGTCTTCTCCATTAAAATAAAAAGTGCTATTGTCTTGATTACCTACTAATATATTTTTTCCATTTGGCGAACTACTCAAGGAGTAATTTTGGGTAGTTATTAATCCATCATTTAAAGGGGTCCATTCTAATCCCGTATACGGTTCTCTCCATACACCACCATCACTTCCTAAAAAAACTCTATTCGTTATCGGATTGTATTCAACTGCATGAAAGTCTACATGAATTGCTCCAGCACCACTATTATAACCAGCTATATATTCCCAAGTAGATCCGCCATCTCTTGTCCGTATCATTCCCGCACCACCTAGATACATTTCATTTACGTTCAGTGGATTGATTTGCATGGTCCAATCGTACCAACCTTGGTATAACAAAACATCATTAATGGTTAAACTGGCAGAACTTTCTGGATGGACTACCTGATCGGATGGACCTGCTATTTTAGCAAAACTAGCTCCACTATTAGTAGACTTATATAAACCGTAGAACGCACTGGTTTCTCCTTCTGAGCAATATAGATATACTTGATTTGGAGCATTTGCACTAACTCCAATTTCTGCTCTATTTAAAGCATTTTTAGGAAAAGGAAGTGCTAACTCATTAAAAGTAATGCCATTGTCTGTAGACTTATGGAAACCAAAGTCTCTTATATATTTCCCTACATCGTGATCAAAAACGGCATCATAAGATATGGCATAAACAGTCGTATTATCACCAGGCTTAAAAGCTATATCATAAATATTATTTGCAGGAATAGAATTGATTAAGGTCCAGTTTAGTCCACCATCAATCGTACGGTATAAACCACAACAAGTGGCTGCTAGTATTATTTTGGAATCTTCCTTATCCATTACTAATTTATAAATTCGACTCAAGGTATTAAGTCCACTCGAACTCCATGTGGTCCCTCCATCTATCGACTTCAATACACCATAAGAATGTACCGCGTAGTGATCTCTATCTCCTGTTGCCACATACATAATCTGTGGATTTTTGGGATCTATCAATATATCTGAAATACCTAATCCTTCCCAACTATCTGAACTAGTGGTCCATGATTGGCCATTATTTGTCGTGTGCCAGAGGCCACCAGATGGTGCGCCAACCCAATAATTAGTGGAATCTTGTGGATGGAAAGCAATACAATCAATTCTACCGATACCGCTAGAATTATATCCGCCAGGAGGAGAGAAAGGTCCTAACTGTGACCAGCTACCTACAACCCTAGCATTTGGTCTTAAATTTTTTCTATATCGGGCAAAACGACTCCAAGCTTTAGTGGGGTCGTATTTACCATATTTGTCCATTCTGGGAATAATAAAATTTTCCCATCTTTTGAACTGTTTAAAGCCATTACCTCTTTGATAATCTCGATTGGACCAGTCCTCTTCAAAAGACTCTTGAGCTTGACGAAAATCTGCATCGTCATTTTTCATTAAATCTACCCAATCTTGGCCTTGCAAGAGGTTGACCCATAAACAGAGCAATATTATATACTTAAATCGAGAACTAAATCTCATGGGAATCATGGTGTTTGAAAATCATTTGATTATTGGGAGATCAAATGCTTTTTATAAAAAATTTGCTGTATAAATAGGAGCTATTTAATTAATTGGTCAATTATACAAATTGATCCTTTTGCTATGAAGCAATTAATTAGGAGGGTGTGGTAATATAAGGTTGTGAAAAACAGGTTGCCGATACTGCAGGTGGAGGACTTCAAATACTTTGTTGGTTGTATTCGGGTAATTTATGTCCTTTATAGAAGAAAGTAAAGTATAATTTTACTTATTTGATATTTTGCTATAAATAAGACAATTGGGAAGGTAATTAGTTGTTTCTTATACATGCATTAGGGGAAGGCATGGTGTATTGGCAATTGTTTATTCTCTCCTATTACTAGGTGTTTGAATGATGTAAAATAGAGTAAGATCCTTTACTTGTTCTATTTTTTCTTTTTTCATTCCTTATTGAAATAAGCCCCAAGAAACTCTCACGATCATAGTTATTCCGAACAAGAACAATGCCATGCCTGAAATTCTGCGCATAATTGCTATGTGGACAGGCATTAATTTTTTACTAATCTGTTCTGCCAATAATAATTTCATACTATCTGTTAGCACTATAATCCCTAATATGCCACCAAAAAATAACACGCTATTCAGTGAGTACAAAGATTCTTCTACTAAGAAAGAAGTGATGACGCTTGTCCAAAAAATAACAGTAAAGGGATTGATTGTATTGATCAAAAAACCGTTGAATCCTAATTTCCATTTGGAAGATACAGAATCAAAATGGGAAGTATCAATATCTGTAGGTTGAGAAATAAACATACTAACACCTATTACAATTAATACAAAGCCTCCTAATATGCCAACAATAGGTGTAAATAAAGGAGATTCAATTAGATCGCTTATTCGGCTAATGCTTAATCCAATACCTACTAAAAATAAAACATCACTAAGCCAGATGCCTAAAGCGACCCATATGCCTGCTCTTATACCTTGTTCTATGCTCACCTGTATTAATGCGAATAACAAAGGCCCAACAAGTATACTTAATGCTAAGCCTAATAATATTCCATTCCAAAGGTGCATCATGAGAAAGTTCAAATTCAAGTATCAAGTTCAAGTTCAAAACTCACAAAACATTGACAACCAGATTTATAAAAATGGTCATCCTAATTTTGACACCGTTTACTGAACATTCCTTGCATCATTATCTAATGCCTAATTAGTTGATTAGGTTTATAGTAATCAATTACAAATGTCGTTCCGCATGATAGGAAGAGCGAACTAATGGCCCACTTTCTACGAAATCTAGACCAATCTCTAAGCCTATAGCTTTATACGCTGCAAATTTATCAGGATGAACAAAATACTCTACTGCTAAATGCATTTTTGTAGGCTGTAGATATTGCCCGATTGTTACTACGTCGCAACCATGATCATATAGATCCTGCATTGTTTTAGTAACTTCTTCATCTGTCTCCCCTAGGCCTACCATAAAACCAGATTTTGTGCGTTTACCAAAATCTTTAATTCGTTGTATTTGTTCTAAACTTCTTTTATACTTAGCTTGTGGTCTAACTTTCCTATAGAGTCTTTCTACTGTTTCCATATTGTGAGACACTACTTCTTGCCCACCACTTATCATTCGCTCTAATGCGGTCCAATTCGCTTTAACATCTGGGATTAAAGTCTCCATAGTCGTTTTAGGAGAAGCCTCCTTAACTTGTATGACTGTTTGATACCATATCTCCGCTCCTCTATCTTTCAATTCATCTCGATTGACAGAAGTAATCACTGCATGTTTGACTTCCATCAATTTAACTGCCTCTGCCACTCTTCTTGGTTCATCTTCGTCATATTCTGGTGGTCTGCCTGTCTTTACTGCACAAAAGGAACAAGATCGAGTACATACATTTCCCAAAATCATAAAAGTAGCGGTGCCTGCGCCCCAGCATTCTCCCATATTTGGACAACTACCACTTTGACAAATTGTATTTAAATTATATTTATCAACTAGATTTCGAACTTTTTTAAACTCTTGACCAATAGGCAATTTTACCCTCAACCAGTCTGGCTTTCTTTTTCTTGGTTCTTTTTCTTGTACTATAGGTAAATCTATCATGAATATTTTATTAACCGAGACCGCAAAGTAAGTGCTTTAACAAAATTAAACTAATTATTTAACCACATAGATACATAGGCCACATAGAGAATAGCAACTATGTGACCTATGTATCTATGTGGTTAAATAAAATATATTGTGTTCTTTTAGGAACGACGAAATAATAACTGTCTCAACTTGGCTTGCCCTTTTCCAGTCTTAGAAAGCCAAAAAAAAAGTCCGTAGCCCTGCTATGCACTAGTTTTTTGGCTTCCTAAGACAGAAAAATGACTAAGCCAACTTGTAACATTTATTATCTCCTCATTCCTTATCTAA